>JAEZHS010000771.1 GCA_023436825.1 Pseudomonadota bacterium
AACCGCGGCACCGCCGCCTGCCGCCGCAGCGCAGGCCGCGCCCGACCCGAGCGCTGCGGCCGCGCAGATGCCGACCGCCGAGGTGCGCGAGGTGCAAGGCCGGCTGCGTGCCATGGGATACAATCCCGGCCCGGTCGACGGCATCGTCGGCCCGCTCACCGAGAACGCTGCCCAGCAGTACCAGCGGAAGCGCGGGCTCGAAGTGACGGGCGCGGTCGACCGCAACCTTCTCGTGCAGCTGCGTCGGGAGACTCCGCCGCCGCCGCCGCGCTATTCCGCCAACAGCCATGCGAGCAACACCGCGGCGGCCCCTCGGCGCCCGCGCAACGATTTCGACGATTTCCTCGACAGGCTGCTTCGGCGCTGATTGGCGCGATCCAGGGCCTGATCGCGGCTTTCGGCCATGACCACCGCGACCGCTTCGCCGACATGGCGGACCTCGCCCATGCCAGCATCGGCTGTTGCGACGAACTGCCCGCGTCCCGTCAGCAGGCGATGATCCTCGCGCCGGGGCATCGAGCGCCATGGCGCCGGCCACCATGACGGCTCGCCTCGAAGGCCGCCGCTTCATCGTTGCGGCGACCCGCACGATGAAACCGGGGCGCTTCCCGAAATGTCTCGCAGGGGGATTGCGACGTGCCTAGACTTCATCGACGCGCCTTGGACGAACCGGCAAGGGTACTAACTATCCCATGACTTGGCGTATTGGCGTTGATATCGGGGGTACATTCACCGACGTCGCCGTGGTGGACGACACGAGCGGTCGCATCGGTGCCGCCAAGACGCTGACGACACCGCGTGACTTCGTGGCCGGGGTGCTCGAGGCCCTGAGGTCGGCGATGCAGACCTACGGCATCGCGCCGGGCGACGTCGGGTTGCTCTGCCATGCCACGACGGTCGTCACCAATGCGCTGCTCGAGGGAAAGGGAGCTCGCGTCGGTCTTGTCGCGACACGTGGCTTTCGCGATGTCCTGGAGCTGCGGCGTTCCTCACGCGGCGATCTCTATGACCTCTTCCAGGCCCCTCCTGCAACGTTGATGCCGCGCCGGCGGCGGTTCGAGATCACCGAACGCATCGGCGCCGACGGGCGGGTCGCCACACCGCTCACCGAGTCGGAAATCGACGGGCTCGTCGCCGATCTCAAGGCGGAGCGCGTGGAATCGATTGCGGTTTCGCTCTTGTTCAGCTTCCTCAATCCAACGCACGAGCAAAGCCTGGGCCGCCGGCTGCGTACGGCATTTCCCGACATTCCTGTCTATCTCTCCTCCGAAGTGCTGCCGGAGATCCGCGAGTTCGAGCGCACCAGCACGACCGCCGTTTGCGCCTATGTCGGGCCGATCCTGGACTCCTATCTCGCGAAGCTCGAGGCCGCGACAAGACAGTTGGGTCTGCCGCCGCTCTACCTGATGGGCTCGAACGGTGGCGTATTCGAAACGCCCGAAGGCGTCGCCATGCCGGCGATGGCGGTGGAGTCCGGTCCGGCGGCCGGCGTCGTCGGTGCGGCCCTGGTGGCGCGCCAGACAGGCAAGCTCGATCTCCTGTCGTTCGACATGGGCGGCACCACCGCGAAGGCGAGCCTGATTCGCGATGGAAGATATGAAACCACGCCGGAATACGAGGTCGGCGGCGGATCCAACGTGACGCGGTTCATGAACGGCGCCGGGCATCCCATTCGCGTGCCGGTCATAGATCTCGCCGAGGTCTCCGCCGGCGGCGGCTCCATCGCCTGGGTCGACCGCGCCGGTGCGCTCCGTGTGGGTCCGAAGAGCGCGGGCGCCGAGCCCGGCCCTATCTGCTATGGCCGCGGCGGTACGGAACCAACCGTAACCGACTGCAACCTGATGCTCGGCTACCTCGGGCGGCAATCGCTGCTTGCCGGCAACATGCCGCTCGATCATGCGGCGGCCGAGGCGGCCATCGAAAAGCGGCTCGCGATTCCCCTCGGCGTGGACGTGGCGAGCGCCGCGGCCGCCGTCATCGACGTCGTCAACCATTCCATGGCGGAAGCGTTGAAGATCGTCTCGGTGCAACGCGGCCATGATCCCCGTGACTTCGCCCTGGCCGCATTCGGTGGCGCCGGGCCTCTGCACGCGGTGGCCCTTGCCGAGGAGCTTGGTATTGCGAGCGTCGTCTGTCCGCCGATCCCGGGAGCGTTCTCGGCCTTGGGCCTAGTCGGCACGGACCTGCGGCGCGACTACGTGCGCACCGTCTACACCACGGCGGCGACCGCCGACCCATCCGTGCTCGAGGCGGCTTTCCGCGCCATGGAAGCCGAGGGCAGCGACATGCTCGAGCGTGCCGGGATCGACGCCGCGCGCCGCCGCTTCGATCGCTCCGTCGATGCGCGCTATGTTGGCCAATCGTACGAACTGAACGTGCCTGTTGACGGCGGCGCGGTCGACGCCGCCGCGATCGGCGCGATTGCCGAGGCCTTCCACGGCCGGCACGCGCAGACCTATGGCCATGACAATCGCTCCGAGCCGGTGCAGCTCGTCAGCCTGCGCCTCGCGGCAATCGGGATCATTCCGCCGCTGACCGTGCGCCAGCAACCGGCCGCGGCCGGGACGCCGTCTGCGAAGCCAGCCCGTGACGTCTGGTTCCGCAGCACGGGCACGATCGCGGCCGAGGTGCATGATCGCGCACGCATGGCCGAGGGGGCTGTCGTGCAAGGCCCCGCCGTGATCGAGAGCCTCGAATCGACCATCCTGGTCCCGCCCGGCTGGCAGGCGCGCATGGATGGCGACGGGTTCATCCTGATGGCGAGGACAAAGCAGGGAGCCGCCTCATGACGAGTCGACGCCAAAAGGATCCGGCCGCCTTCGAGATCGCGAAGAATGCCCTGTTCAAGATCGCCGAGGAAATGCGCGTCATCCTCTGCAAGACGGCCTATTCGCCGATCCTGAAATCGGCCGGCGATTTCTCCTGCGGCGTGTTCGACGCCGAGGGCGCGATGGTGGCCCAGGGGATCGATCTTCCGATCCATCTCGGGTCCATGCCGGATGCCGTTCGCGCCATCGTCTCGGCCTTCGGCAGCGACGTGCACGACGGCGACGTCTTCATCCACAACGACCCCTATTTCGGCGGCAGTCACCTGCCCGACGTCAACGTCATCCGTCCGGCCTTCCATGACGGATTGCTGCTCGGTTACACCTGCCTGCGTGCGCACTGGCCGGACGTGGGATCGGCGACACCCGGCAGCTATGGAGCGGTGACCGAGATCTTCGGCGAGGGCCTGCGGTTGCCGCCGCTTCGCCTCGTCTCCAGGGGCGTCATGAATGCCGACCTCGAGAAGCTGATCCTGGCGAACGTGCGCACGCCGGCCGAGCGGCGCGGCGATCTCGGCGCGCAGCTGGCCGCGACGCTTCGTGGCGTTCAAAGACTGCAGGAGCTGGCGCGACGTTACGGTGCGCGCGACCTCGTGGAGACCATGGCGGAAGTCATGGACTACTCCGAGCGCCTGATGCGCGTCGCTCTTCTCGATCTGCCCGACGGCGAGGGCACGTTCGAGGATTTCTGTGACGGCGACGGCATTGCCGACGGCGCGGACGGCAGCGACGCCCGGTTCCGCGTGCGCATGCACATCAGGAAGTCGGGAGACCGGCTCCTGGTCGATTTCGCCGGCAGCGACCCGCAGGTGAAGGGCCCGATGAACGCCCCGCTGTCGGTCACGGCCTCGGGCGTCTACTGCGGCCTGAAGATGGCCGTGGACCCCGGCAGCCTGATTCCGCCGAACTCCGGTTGCTGGCGCGCCATTTCCATCGAGGCCCCGCAGGCCTCCGTGGTCAACGCCGCGTTTCCCGCGCCCGTCGTCTACGCCAACCATGAGATGTCGCACCGCGTCGCCGACATGGTGATGGGCGCCCTGGCCGCGATCTGGCCGGATCGCGTCATGGCCTGCAGCCAGGGAACCTCCGCGGTCGTGACGTTCGGCGGCGTCGATCCACGCTCGGGAACGCGCTATGTCTCCTATGAAACGATCAAGGGTGGCTTTGGCGCGCGCCCGAACAAGGACGGCATCAACACCATCGCAAGCGGCATCTCGAACACCATGAACACGCCGGTCGAGGTGCTGGAGATGGCCTTTCCGCTGCGCGTCGAACGTTATGCGGTGAACCCCGATTCCGGCGGTGCGGGACAGTTCCGCGGGGGCTGCGGCGCCGTCCGCACGTGGCGGCTGCTGCCAGGAGCCGATGCCGTGGGCTCGCTCTGCATGGAGCGCATGACATCGCCGCCGTTCGGATTGAGGGGAGGCCAGGCCGGCGCCGCTGCCGTCGTGACGCTGACAACGCCGGACGGCAAATCGCGCAAGCTCCTCTCCAAAGGCGCATTCCAGGCGCCGGCGGGCTCGGTGATCGACATGATCACGCCGGGCTCCGGCGGCTTCGGCGCGCCGGCCAGGCGGGCGCCTGAGGCCATCGGCCGGGATCTTCTGGACGGCTACGTGACACCCGACGGGGCAGCACGTGACTACGGAGTCGAAAATCCGGGCGCGCTTCTGGGTGTCGCACGGACGGAAGACTGAGGCTCCTCCTTCGCTCCTGCCTCCTTCGCTCCTTCGGAGGGGCGACGGCACGCGCGACAGCAAGGCCGCCGACTGGAGCAGGCGCAAGACGCCGGCCACGGCCGTCGTCTACCGTACCAGCAGCCTGGTCAATCAGGCCCTCGCCGCGCGTGCGGGTATCGGTGTGGCGCTGCCGCCTGCTATCTCGGTGACGGTGATGGCGGACTCGAGCGAGCGCTCGCTGAGCCGATGGCGGAGCTGGCGACGGAGCTTTGGATGGTGACGCATCTCGATCTCAGGAATACGGCGCTGGTGCGAGCGTTTTGCCTAGCCATCTGCCCTGCCAGTTTTTGCCTTCCGTCGAAGTGCACCCCGTACGCCGTACCCTCGTTAGTCATGCTAATTGTATCAATCGTCTCAAATTAGACCTGTCAGCGCCTCTGAAGTAAAATCCCGGCCACCCTCATATCCCGGAGTCATTCGATGGCGCGTTCCTCGTGGAAGGGTTACCTCAAGCTGTCGCTCGTCTCGTGCGCCGTCGCGCTCTACAACGCCTCGTCGTCGTCGGAGCGCGTGTCGTTCAACAACTTGAACCGCAATACCGGCAACCGGCTGAAGCAGAACCTGGTCGACAGCGTGACCGGCGAGCCGGTCGACACGGCCGACCGCGTAAAAGGCTACCAGGTCTCCAAGGGCCAGTACGTCATGGTCGAGGACAGCGAGATCGAGGCGCTCAAGATCGAGAGCACCAAGACGATCGAGATCGAGACCTTCGTGCCGGCTGCGGAGATCGACGAGATCTATCTCGACAGTCCCTACTATCTCGCGCCTGACGACAAGGTCGCCGAGGAGGCGTTCGCCGTCATCCGCGAGGCCATGACCCGCAAGAAGATGGTCGGCATCGGCCGCATCGTGCTGGCGCGGCGCGAGCGCATGCTGATGCTGCAGCCGCGCGACAAGGGCATGCTGGCGACGACCCTGCGCTATCCCTACGAGATCCGCTCGGGGGCCGAGATCTTCGACGAGATCAGCGACGTCAAGCTTCCGGGCGAGATGCTCGACATCGCCCAGGAGATCATCAACCGCATGTCGGGCCACTTCGAGCCCGACACCTTCGCCGACCGCTACGAGGAGGCCGTCGTCGCCATGCTGCGGGCCAAGCAGCAGGGCCAGACCTTCACGGTGCCCGAGCCGGCGCAGCCGGCCAACGTCGTCAACATCATGGACGCGCTGAAGAAGAGCCTCGCGGCCGCGGGCGGCGACGGCGCCGTGCGCCGGCCGCGCGCGCCCAGCAAGACGGCCGCCGATGCACCGGCCGCCAAGGGCGCCGCGCGCAAACCCGCTGCGAAGAAGCC
>JAEZHS010000790.1 GCA_023436825.1 Pseudomonadota bacterium
GACCGCGCGCTTCCAGCGCGCTCATGGCTCATGAGGCGCGCTGGAAGCGCGCGGTCCGGAAGACCATGAACAGGTCACCCGTCTTTTTCGGCGGCTGGAACCGATTATGATGTTCCGGACGTGACCACCGTGACCTCCAACGGCGCCGTTGCCCGACAGCGCCTGCGTCTGCCGCTGATCGCCGCGTTGGCGCTCGCGTTCGTCTCGCTGGCGCTGATCTCGGGCATCGCCTACATCGTGGTGCTGGCCGGCGCCACCAACACCGCCGAGAAGTTCGTGCTCGACCGGGCGAGCCGGGTCGTCGACTCCCAGGTGGCGTCGATCAAGATCAAGCTGGATGCCGTCACCGATCGTCTGCAGATGGTCGCCGCGCTGGCCGGGAGCGGTCGCCTCGACATCAGCTCGCCGGTCGACATGCGCGAGGCCCTGTGGGTAATGATGACCCAGGTGCCGGCCATCTCGAGTGCCGGCTTCGCCACTTTCGACTACAAGTTTGTGCGCGTCAGCCGCCGCCCCGACGGCCAGGTGATCCGCGACACCGTCTCGCTCGCCGACCTGCCGCGCGGTCTGGAACGCTTCCGCCAACTGCAGACCTCGAATGTCACCTTCTGGGGCGCGCTGTTCTGGGACAACGCCCTGAAGCAGCCGGTGCTCAACGTGCGCACCCCGATCCGGCGCATCGACGATGCCTTCATCGGCGGCCTGGTGGCCACGGTGGCGCTGGGCGACCTGTCGGTGCTGATCGGCGAGGCGAGCCACGAAAGCGAGGGTCGATATTTCATCCTGGTCGGTCGCGACCGTGTGCTGGCGCATCGCCGACTGGTCGATCCGCGCGGCTTGGGCCTCAGCGCCGAGCACGAATTGCCGACCATCAAGGAAGTCGACGATCCCGTGCTGGCGCGGATCTGGTCGCCGCCCGTCCGCAACCCGCTGCTCGGTCACGGCCTCGGCGATATCGGCCATGTCATCGAGGCCGAGGGCCGACGCTGGGTGTTCGTCTACCGCAAGCTCGAGGGCTACAGTCCCGAGCCCTGGCTGGTCGGGCAGTACTTTCCGCTGGAGGATGCCGCCAGCGACCTCGATCGCCTGACCAACGGCGCCATCGTCGGCGGCGCAACGCTCGCGGTCGCGGCCCTGTTGGCGCTCGTGATCGGGCTGTCGATGGCGCGCTCGATCCGCACCATCACCTCGGCGGCCGAGGCGATCGAGCGCCTGGAGTTCGACCAGCCGTTCCATCGCAGCTCGCGTCTGCGCGAGATCGATGATGCCGGCCACAGCCTCGACAAGGCGCGCGGCGCCTTGAAATGGTTCGGCGCCTACGTGCCGCACCGCCTGGTGTTCCGGTTGATGGAGCTCGGCGAGGACGCCGTGCGCTCGCGCCGCCGCAACGTCACGGTGATGTTCAGCGACATCGTCGAATTCACGCCGCAGGCCGAGGACCTGCCCGAGCAGCAGACCGCCGAACTCCTGAACCATCATTTCGCGCTGCTCGGCGCCTGCATCGACCACGAGCAGGGCGTGATCGACAAGTACATCGGTGACGCCGTGATGGCGGTGTGGGGCGGCCTGTCGCGCATGGAGGATCATGCCGACCATGCGGTGCGGGCGGCATTGGCCATCGCCCGGGTCATCGGCGAGGACAATGCGATGCGCCGTGCCGCCGGCCAGCCGCCGATCCGCGTGCGCATCGGGCTTCATTCCGGCCCGGTCGTGGTCGGCAACATCGGCGCGCCCGGTCGCGTCAACTTCACCGTGGTCGGCGACACGGTGAACATCGCCCAGCGCTTCGAGCAGCTCGGCAAGGACTTCATGAAGGACGGCGAGGACATCGTCGTGCTGGCGAGCGGCAGCACCATGGGTGCAATCCGGGATCGCGATGCCATTGGCCTCGGGCCGCTCAAGCCGGAGCGGCGATTGGTCAAGGGCCATGACGATCCGGTCGAGGTGTATCGTCTGGCGTGACCCGCTGGACGCAGCGCGCCCTCTACCGCTAGTGTGGCAACACGGTACTGCACACTATAGAAGGGCGGACTATGAACAGGCGTCATCTGCTGGGCGTTTCGGCTCTGGCCCTGACGCTGGGGCCGACCGCCCTCCGGGCGCAGGACTCCAAGAAGCCCTTCACGCCCGAGCAGCTCGACCAGATGCTAGCGCCGATCGCGCTCTATCCTGACGCCTTGCTGTCGCAGACCTTGATGGCTGCGACCTATCCCCTGGAAGTGGTCGAGGCCGCGCGCTGGACCCAGGCCCATCCCAATCTCAAGGGCGACGCCGCGGTCGCCGCGATCAAGGACAAGAGCTGGGACGTCAGCGTGAAGTCGCTGGTCGCTTTCCCGCAGGTCCTGACGATGATGAACAACAACCTCGATTGGACCCAGAAGCTCGGCGACGCGATGATCGGCCAGCAGAAGGACGTCGCCGAGTCCGTCCAGCGCCTACGCGCCAAGGCCGCCGCGGCCGGCAACCTCAAGACGACGCCGCAGCAGAAGGTCACGACGCAGGCATCGGGATCCGCCAGCGCCATCGTCATCGAGCCGGCCAATCCTGAAGTCATCTACGTGCCGTACTACAATCCGGCCTGGGCCTACGGACCGTGGCCGTATCCGGCCTATCCGCCGGTCTATTACCCGCCGCCGCCCAATTACGGCGCGGCGTTGATGACCGGCATGATGTTCGGGCTCGGTGTTGCGGCCGGGGCGGCGATGTTCGGCGGCTGGCACTGGGGCTGGTCCGGCGGCGGCTGGGGCGCCAGCTACACCACCGTCAACGTCAACCGCGCGACCTCGATCAGCGTCAACAACTTCGATGCGGCCCGCTATCGCGACGGCCAGTGGAGCCACGATCCTGCGCATCGCGACGGCGTGCCGTACCGCACCCAGGCCGAGCGCGAGCGCTACAACCAGACCCGGCCGGGCGCCCAGCAGCGCGAGCAGTTCCGCGGCCAGCTCGAAGGCCGTGGAGCAGGGACGGCTGCCAATCGCGAAGGGGCCGCCAACCGCGGAGCGGTGCAGCGCCCCGAGGCGCGGGGCAATGAAGGCCGCAGCAGCGCCTTCGACGGCGTCGATCGCGGCGGGCAGGTCAACCGCGACTATGATCGCGGCCGCTC
Source organism: Pseudomonadota bacterium (assembly GCA_023436825.1). The sequence goes on from JAEZHS010000790.1 coordinate 3,107, forward strand.
GTCGTGGGGCGATCGAAGCTTCGACCGCGGCGGGTTTGGCGGCGGGTTCGACCGCGGCGGCGGTTTCGAGCGTGGCGGAGGGTTCCGGCGATGAGCGCGATGTTCCGGCGCGGCTTGCTGGCCGCCGCCCTGTCCCTTGGCTTCGCCGCCGGCGTGCTCGCCCAGCAGCCGGCTCAGCCGACAGCCAAGCTGCAGGGCTTCGCGACGCCGGAGGCTGCGGCCACCGCGTTGGCCGAAGCGGTGCGCAAGAACGACCGGCAGGCGATCGGGGCCATGTGGGGCGCCAATTGGCGCGACTTCGTGCCCGGCACCGACAACGACGTGCAGCGCCGGCGCGTGATCTTCCTCAAGGCGTGGGACGAGAACCACAAGATCATCATGTCGGGCGACGCCAAGGCGCAGATCGAGGTCGGCAAGGCCGGCTGGACCTTGCCCATTCCGCTCGCCAAGGACGGCGCGGAGTGGCGCTTCGACGTCGTCGCCGGGCTGAAGGAAATGGTGTTCCGCCGCATCGGCCACGACGAGGCGTCGGTCATCCAGACCCTGCTCGCGATCGTCGACGCGCAGTCCGACTACGCGGCGGACGATCCGATGAAGACCGGTGCGCCGGTCTATGCGCGCCGCCTGCTGAGCTCGCCCGGCAGGAAGGACGGGCTCTACTGGGATGCCAAGCCGGGCGAGCCGCAGAGCCCCCTCGGCCCCGCGGTCGCCAAGGCGCAGGCCGATGGCCAGGCGCCCGACGGCCACTACGGCTACTATTTCCGCCTGCTCTACTCGCAAGGAGAAGCCGCGACCGGCGGCATGCGCGACTACCTCGTGAACGGCCGCATGATCGGCGGCTTCGGCGTGATCGCTTGGCCGGTGCGCTATGGCGACACGGGCGTGATGACTTTCATCGTCAACCAGGACGGCGTCGTCTATCAGCAGGACCTCGGTCCGCAGACGGCCGAAAAGGCGGGTGTGATAGCATCCTTCAACCCGGACAAGGGCTGGGTGAAGGCGGACATGACGCCTCCGTGACGGAGGCATACAAGCGGGAGCAGACCATGATCAAAACGAAAATCCTCACACTCCTCGTCGTGGCCGGATTTCTCGGCGGCTGCGAGAACATGACGACGGGCCAGAAGGGCGCGCTCACCGGCGCGGCGCTGGGCACCGGCATCGCGGCCGTGGCCGGCGGCAGCTTTGGCACGGTGGTCGGCGCCGGCCTGATCGGCGGCGCCGCGGGTTACATCACCGGCAGCGCGATCGGCGACAACAGGTAAGGAGTGATCATCATGAGGCTCTCGTTCATTGCCGCCGCTCTTGGCGCGGTGCTGCTGGCGTCGGGCGGGGCGGTGGCCCAGCCGCTCAACTTCGACCAGGCCGCCTACATCACTTGCAAGGAAGCGCATGCGATGAATCCCGAGGCCCGCAAGGCCTTGGCGATCTATCTGGCCGATCATGCGGCGCGTTATCACGGCGTGGCGATCCCCGATGGCCCGATGGGAGCACAGCTCGGTCATCTGGTGCGCGGCGGCTGCACGTTGGCGCCCGATGCCTATCTCTTCACGGTGATCGACCGCGCGATCCTCGCGGAGCAGAAGAACCTGCCCAAGCGGCAGTAGTGTCCCTCTTGTTCCTCTCCCCCTTGGGGGAGAGGATAGGTGAGGGGGACCGTAGAGGGCGCGAACACCCCCTCACCCTACCTCTCCCCCAAGGGGGAGAGGAGAATGACGATGACTACGTCAACTTGATCATGATGTGCTTGGCATAGGCCGGGCGTGTGCCGAGCCGCTCGTACCAGGCGCGCACGTTCTTGAGCTCCGGGCGCTCGATGTCGAGGGCGTACCAGCGATAGACGAAGCAGCCGACCGGGATGTCGCCCATGGTGAAGTGCTGCCCGCCGACATACTTGCGCCCCTCGAGCCAGCCGTCGAGCCGGCCGAACAGGCGGCCGGCGTCTTCGGCCGCCTTCTTGATCGCGGCCATGTCGCGCTTCTCGGGCGGCGTGCGGATCAAGCCCCAGAAGCACACGCGCATCGGCTCGGAGATGGTGCTGAGCTGCCAGTCCATCCAGCGATCGGCGTCGCTCCGCTGCCCGGGATCGTTGGGCCACAAGGTGCCGGCGGCATACTTGGCCGAGAGATAGCGTACTGCCGAGTTGCTCTCCCAGATCACGTGCCCGCCGTCTTCGATGGTCGGCACGACGCCGTTGGGG
>JAEZHS010000791.1 GCA_023436825.1 Pseudomonadota bacterium
GACCGCGCGCGTCCCGCGCGCTCATGAACCATGAGGCGCGCGAGACGCGCGCGGTCCGGAAGATCAGAGCTTGGGCGGCGGATAGTACGGTCGATCACCCAGCGCTTGCACGCGTTTCCAGAAGTCGGGGCCTGATGCCTTGCCGACCTCTCCGAGATCGGCCGCCTGCCGCCACATACTCCATGAATCGGGATGAAGTGCACTCGCTGTGTTCATCTGCCGGTCGCCCTCGACGGGATTGCCGTGGGTGCGCAACCACACGCCGAGACGGAAGCGAGCATGCGCTTCGGCGATCTCGCGCGTCATCTTGGGCAGGCCGGCGCGAGCGGCATCGGCGGGCAAGGCGTGCTTGCCGGTCGTCACCCAGGCGCGCACCGCATCGAGATAGGTCTGGCGGGCGGCCAGCCGCTCCGCCTGGTCCTCGGGCGACATGGTGCGGGTCTTGAGGTCCATGCGCCGGAAATGGTCGGTCGAGCCCGCGGTCTCGGGCGGCCGCACGATACGGCCGTGCTCATCGATCCACACGGCCTGCGGCACGTTGACGAGGTTGTAGAGATCGCTCAGCCGATGATTGACGTCGATGAGCTGCCAGTAACTCGATTTGGCCTGCTCGATCCACGGCCGGGCATGCTCGGCGCCGCGGCTCTCTTCGGCCACGGCGACCACCATGAAACCCTTGTCCTTCAGCTCATCGTAGAGGGTCTGCCACACGGGCAAGTCGAAACGGCACCCTCACCAACTGGCCCAGGTGGCGAGGAAGACCTTTTTGCCGCGAAGCTGCGACAGGGCATGCGGCTTGCCCTCGACATCCGGCAGGGTGAAGTCCGGCGCGACGAGGCCTTCTAGGGTGGCGTTGCGCTCTTCGGCAGGTGCGCCAAGCGCCCAGACCTCGCCATCTTCGGCGGCGACCACCGGGCCGCCGAGCTTGGTCCAGAAGGCCGCAACGTCGACGTCCTTGCCCTTCACCGCCGCGCCCGGCAGCGGCACGCAGAGCTCGGCGCGGCACATGCCCTCCGGCTTCAGCGTCCAGCCGGTGACCTTCTCGGCGTCTTTCGCGCTCATCCAAAGTCCGTCACGCGCGGCGACGGAGTACTCGTCGGTTGGCGTCAGGATGGTTGTCATGGCTCATCTCCCGTCGACGACGGTCGACTATTTGGGAACGGAAATCGTCACTTCCTTCGAGGTGATGAACTCCAGCAGAACGGGTACGCCCTTCTTGGTCTGCTCGATGCCACGCTTGATCGCAGGAATGATATCCTCGGGCTTGGTGACGCGCTCGCCGTAGCCGCCGAAAGCGCGCGCCATGGCGGCGTAGTCGCCCGAGATGTCGGTCGAGCGGTACTTCTCGGTCGACACTTTCATGATGTGCAGCTCGATCGCCATCGAGAAGTTGTTCAGCAGCACCGACATGATCGGGATGCGCTCGCGCACCGCCGTCTCGAAGTCCATGCCGGTGAAGCCGATGGCGGCGTCGCCCCAGACGTTGATGCAGAGCTTGTCCGGCATGGCGAGCTTGGCGCCCATGGCGAGGCCCAGGCCATAGCCCAGCTGCGTGGTCTTGCCCCAGCCGATATAGGTGTGCGGCGCGGTGGTCTTCCAGAATGGCGAGAGCTGGTCGCGCGGGCTGCCAGCATCGTGGGTGATGATGGTGTTGGCCATATCGACCGTGTGCTGCAGGTCCCACAGCACGCGGTAGGGATTGAGCGGCGCGTCGTTGTTGGTGAGCTTGGGCATCCACTCCTTGAGCCACTCGTCGGCGACCGCCTTGATCTCGGCCGCGACCGGACCGGCGTCCTTCTTGCTGGCGCCCGCCGCCTTGCAGGCGGCGATCAGCGCGGCCAGCGTCAGCCTGGCGTCACCCACCAGGCCGTACTTCGCCGGCACATCCTTGTTGATGTGGGCCGGATCGAGCGTGGCGTGGATGATGGTCTTGCCCTTCGGCATGGCGATGCCGAAGTTGGTCTCCGTGAACGAGCAGCCGATGCCCAGGATCACGTCCGACTGATCGAGGAACTGGCGCACCGCCTTCGGATAGGCGCGGCCGCCCGAGCCCAGCGACAGCGGGTGGGTCTCGTCGAAACAGCTCTTGCCCTCGAGGCTGGTGCAGACCGGGATGGCGAGAAGCTCGGCCAGCTCCTTCAGCTCGGCATAGGCTTCGGCCCAGTGAACACCTTGGCCGGCGTAGATCACCGGCCGCTTGGCCGCCATCAGCACCTTGGCCGCTTCGGTCACCTGCCCGGCGTCGGGACCGTACTTGGTGATGACGACGGGCTCGTAGCCCAGCGGTTCGGGTGCGTCCTCGGCATAAGCGTCGGCCGGCAATTCGACGATGACCGGCGAGCCGCGGCCGTTGCGCAGCATGTTGAACGCGCGGCGCATGATGTTGACGATTTCCTTGCCGTTGGTAATCGGCTCTGCGTGCTTGGCGACGTGCGCCATCGCCAGCGTGGAGTTGAAGTTGGGCGGCACGTGCGCGATGCGGCGCGGATAGCCCTGCGGGATGACCAGCAGCGGCACCGATTCGCCGAACGCCTGGGCGACGCCGCCATAGGCGTTTTCCGAGCCCGGGCCGCTCTGCATGCAGAACACGCCCATTTTGCGGCCCTTGGTCAGGCGCGACATGGCGTCGGCCATATGCAGGCCGATGCGCTCCTGGCGGACGATGATGGGGCGGATGTCGACCGCGGCGCAGGCCTCGATCAGATGATTGACCGGGTAGGCGAAGAGGTATTCGACGCCTTCCTTCTTGAGAATGTCGGCGATCGCTGGCCCGGTCTTCATGCTGTCCCCTCCTAATGCGCCCCGGAGCGCGGACCTCCAGGTCCGCATTCATGAGCGGACCTGGAGGTC
>JAEZHS010000002.1 GCA_023436825.1 Pseudomonadota bacterium
AGGGGGAGAGGAATATGAGACTGAAGAGGTTGAGGCTCGTCACGATCATCAGCCCACCAGCTCGATCGAGTAGTTCTCGATCACGGTGTTGGCCAGAAGCTTGCGGCACATCTCGTCGAGGCGCGCCTTGGCCTTGGTCTTGTCGGTCTCGTTGAGCTCGAGCTCGATGAACTTGCCCTGGCGGACGTCGCCCACTTCGGGGAAGCCGAGGCGATTGAGGGAATGTCCGATGGCCTTGCCCTGGGGGTCGAGCACGCCGTTCTTGAGGGTCACGTGAACTCTGGCTTTCATTTCGCCTCTTATTGCAACGTGGTAGGGCCGCGGACGTCGCCCGGCCCCTGATCAATCAGAATGCCCAAGCGCCGCGCCACCTCCTGGTAGGCTTCCTCGACCTTGCCGAGGTCGCGGCGGAAACGGTCCTTGTCCAGCTTCTCGTTGGTGCGGAGATCCCACAGCCGGCAGGAATCTGGGCTGATCTCGTCGGCGAGCACGATGCGGACCATGTCGTCCTCATATAGGCGGCCGAACTCGACTTTGAAGTCGATCAGCTTGATGCCGCAGCCGAGGAACAGGCCGAACAGGAAGTCGTTCACGCGGAGCGTCAGCGCCACGATGTCGTCGAGGTCCTGCGGGGTGGCCCAGCCGAAGGCGGTAATGTGCTCCTCGGTCACCATGGGATCGCCGAGCGTGTCGTTCTTGTAGAAGAACTCCATGATCGAGCGAGGCAGCTGCGTGCCTTCCTCGACGCCGAAGCGCTTGGCGAAGGAGCCGGCCGCGACGTTGCGGACCACGATCTCGAGCGGGATGATCTCGACCTGCCGGATGAGCTGCTCGCGCATGTTCAGCCGGCGGATGAAATGAGTGGGCACCCCGATCTCGCCGAGCTTGGTCATCAGGAACTCGGAGATGCGGTTATTGATCACACCTTTGCCCGTGATCGTGCCCTTCTTCTGATTGTTGAACGCGGTAGCGTCGTCCTTGAAGTACTGGACGATCGTCCCGGGCTCGGGCCCCTCGAACAAGGTCTTGGCCTTGCCCTCGTAGATGCGGCGGCGGCGGGACATGTCTTACTCCTGGGCAGGCGGTGCCGACCGCCCACTATTCGGCCGGAATATGGCGGAAGTCCCATGCGCCGGGACTGGGGAAAAATCCATTGAAAAAGGTGACGCAACCGTCATATTCACCTCACATCGGAGGCCCCAAATGGCCCAGCAAATCACCTACGACAAGGCCTACGACACCATAATGCCGGAAGACTTTCCGGCGATGCTGGAGGTGCCGCGTTATGGCCGGCGCAGCGATGCCTTCGACGGCATCATTTCGGCCACTCATGACCATTTCTGGGACCCGCTCGACAAGAACTACATCGATTTCGACCAGCCGTTCGACATGGCCGCCATGTCGGTGGTGCCGTTCGACATGATCGTGGAGCTCAGGAGCGCCGTCGCCGACCGGCTGGACGAGGACCAGAAGATCCAGCTCGCCAACGATGTCATGCACTGGTCGGTCTCCAACCTGCTGCATGGCGAGCAGGGCGCTTTGTCGCTGTCTGCTAGCCTGTGCCACATCCTGCTCGATCCCGGCGCCCAGGAGTATGCCGCCAACCAGGCGCGAGAGGAGGCGCGCCATGTCGCGGGCTTCACCCGATACATCGCCAAGCGCTGGGGCGCGCCGCTGCCGGTCGGCAAGACAATCGCTACGGTGCTGGCCGATCTCGTGAGCACACCCGAGGTCTACAAGAAGATCGTCGGCATGCAGATGCTGATCGAGGGCCTGGCGATGGGCTCGTTCGCCACTCTCAACGCCCGCACTAACGACCCCGTGCTGCGCCGGCTGGTCCAGCTCGTGATGAGCGACGAGGCCTTCCATCACCGCTTCGGCCGTATCTGGGCAGCCAAGACCATCCGTCATCTCAGTGTAGAGGAGCATCGCAAGGTCGAGGACTGGGCGGCCCAGATCTTCCAGACCCTGCTGTTCAATCTGATCAACGCCGAGCAGAAGCAGGTCATCTACGCCAAGTACGGGCTCGACTGGCAGTGGGTGCGCGATGCGGTGAAGGAGAGCTTCAGCGACGACGACCGCCGGAACTCGCTGAAGGAAAGCACCAACATGTTCCGTGTGCTGATCAAGACGCTGCTGCACGCCGGCATCATCACCAGCCGCACCGCGCCGCTCTACGCGGTGTGGGTCGACATGAAGGAGCTCGAAGCCGAAGGCGACGGCATCCCGGGCGACGTCGTGGCCGAGGAGATGCTGGTCGTGCTGCGCGACATCAACGCCAAGCGCCGGCGGATTTCGTCCAAGGGCGTGGCCGCGGCTTAGTCTCCCAGGGCCGCGGGCCTCCAGGCCCGCTCATGATCTCTTCACGCTCCTCTCCCCCAAGGGGGCCCCTTGGGGGAGAGGAACATGAATCTTGAGTTCCTTACTGCCCTCGAAACCGCGGCTTGCGACGCTCGCGCCAGGCTTGGTGGGCCTCGACCTTGTCCTCGCTCATCTCCAGCACCATGAAGCGATAGGCGTCGACCAGCGAGGCGTCGGCGATGCTGGGGATGTCCTGGCCGCGGTTCATCGATTCCTTGACCATGCGCACGGCAAGCGGCGGCAGCCCGGCGATATGATCGGCGACGGCCAGTGCCTGAGCCATCAGCTCAGCATGCGGCACCAGCCACTGCGCCAGCCCGATGCGATGGGCCTCGTCCGCCTTGAGCGGGAAGCCCATCGCTACCCGCATCGCCAATCCCTTGCCGACGATGCGCGCCAGCCGCGTCGCGCCGCCGTAGTTGGGCAGGATGCCGAGAGCGACCTGCGGCAGGCGCCATTCCGCACGGTCGGAGGCCACCACCAGGTCGCAGCAGAAGGTGATGATGCAGCCGATGCCGATGGCATAGCCGTTGACCGCGGCGATCACGGGCTTGGGGAAGTCGGCCAGCAGGTTGGACGGAAAGTTCCGCGCACGGCCCACGCGTTTGACGAAGGCCGCCGCCGAACGCGTGTTGTGGGTATTGGGATCGCGCAGGTTGGCGCCGGCGGAGAAGGCGCCGCCCGCCTCGTCGCCTGTCAGGATGATGGAGCGGACATCGTCGTCGTCGGTCGCCTCGTCGAGGTGGCGGAGCAGGCCGTCATTGTAGTCCTGCCCCCAGCAGTTGCGGGCATCGGGGCGGCTCAGCGTCAGAATACCGGTGTGACCCTGCTTTCGGTAGAGAACGGGCATGGGGTTCCTCCTTGGGAGGAATTCTTGGCCGTCTAGGGCTTGCGCGCCAGTACGAAGGCCGACAATCCGGCCAGCCGGTTGACAGGGAACAGCGGCAACTCGGCGGCGCATGCCGCGGTCAGGATGCCATTGGTGAGGCGCCCGTGCTTCTTCAGGCTGCTCCTGGGCTCGGCCGCGCCGCGCGTGGCAAGGCGCACCGCTGCCGCCAGGGGAAAGACGAAACCGAAATAGTAGGCGCCGCGAACGACTTGCAGGCCGGCATCGCCCATCACCCGCTCGATTTCGCCAAGACGATAGCGCCGCTTGTGCTCGAGGAAGACGTCGTGGCCGCTCCACAGGAAGCGGAAGGCGGGCACCGTCACCAGGAAATGCGCACCGGACGGCACCTTGGCGGCGTAGTGCCGGACCAAGCCGCGATCGTCGTCGACGTGCTCCAGGACGTCCATCATCAGCACCAGGTCGCAGTCGGTCACGCCGATGTCGCGCCGGTAGCGAACCGGCTTGCCGCCTTCGCGGTCATCGCGGTCGCTGGGGTAGCCGATGTCGACACAAAGCGCCGACTGCGCGTCGGCCTCGGCCAGCAGATGGCGGGAGAAGAAGCCCGATCCCGCGCCGATATCGAGAATGCGCCTGGCATTGAGGCCGCCGGCCATGCGCCTGAGCGCGGCCGCCTTCGACCGGTAGTACCAATGCCGCCCGATGTCGGCGCCTAAAATGTCTTCTTCCTTGAGGTCCATGCGGTCAGGACTGCGGTGGCAGAACGTCTCCGTTCTCGTAGACGCCTTCGACCACGTAGATCGGCCGGCTTTTGACCTCGAGGAAGAGGCGGCCGAGATATTCGCCGATGATGCCGAGCGACAGGAGCTGGATGGCCCCCATCAGCAGCACCGCGATCAGCAACGAGGCGTAGCCCGGCGTGTCGATGCCGAACAACAGCACGCGGGTGATGATGAAGATCGCATAGAGCACGGCGACGGCGGCAATCACGACCCCGACATAGAACCAGGCGCGCAGCGGCGCCGTCGAGAAGCTCACGACGCCGTCCAGCGCGAAGTTCCACAGGCGCCACAGATTGAACTTGCTCGAGCCTGCGGCGCGCTGCGGCCTCTCGTAGGGCACGCCGACGGCGTTGAAGCCGACCCAGGCGAACAGGCCCTTCATGAAGCGGTTGCGCTCGGGCAGCTGGCGCAGCACCTGGATGGCACGGCGGTCGACCAGGCGGAAGTCGCCGACATTCTCAGGGATGCGCACCGGCGACATGGAATTGAACACGCGATAGAACCAGTTGGCCGACAGTCGCTTGGCCGCGGTGTCCCAGGCGCGCTGCGTGCGCACGCCGTAGACGATGTCGTAACCCTCGCGCCAGCGCGTCATGAAGGGCTCGATCAGTTCCGGCGGGTCCTGCAGGTCGATGTCCATGGGCACGATGACGTCGCCGCGCGCATGGTCGATGCCAGCGGTCAGCGCCGCCTCCTTGCCGAAGTTGCGCGACAGGTTGACGATCCTGAGGCGCCGGTCGAGCGCCCCGCGGTCGAGCAGATGCGCCAGCGTGTTGTCGCGCGAACCGTCGTTGACGAACACGATCTCGAAGCGAAAGCCGTCGCGCGCCATCAGCGGCAGCACGGTGTCGAGGAAGAGGTCGATCGACTCCTCCTCGTTGAACACCGGCACTACCAGCGACAGCAACGGGTCGGCCGGCCGGCGCGCGCGCTGGCTCGCGAGCTGGCGTTCCAGGGCGCTGCCGCTCAGTCGCGGGTGCGGAATGATGGATTCAGGCACGAACAGGGGTCATCGGCAGACCCCCAGTCTATCAGGTCACGGTCTGGACGGCACCGTTCAAGGCCATTATCCCGAGATCGGCGTCGAGACCGTGGCGCTTCTTGACCTCGGCACGGAAGGCCCGCAGCGCCTCGCTGAGCTTGGCGGTCTCGAAGGCTGGATCTGTCTTGATCTTGTCGCCATAGGCCAGAACGGCGGCGCCGCAGTCGCGATGGCAGAGGCCGACGACACGCTTGACCTGGTGCAGCTGGATCGAGATCGCGAGATTGTCCCACCAGGCCTTCTGCCACGTTTTGAAGGGGTCGCTGTCGACAACGGCTGCGACCGGACCGCCCGCGATGGTGAATTGGCTGTAGAGGTTCTGCCACCCCTGTGTGCCCATGTACGCCCACGTCCAGGTGGAGAAGCGTGGGTCGATGCAATTCATCAGCATCGCCTCGTACTCCAGGCTGGGCGTCGGCTTCTGCGCGAAGGCGAGACGCGGTGCGGCCAGCGCCACGGCGCCTGCCGCGACACCCATGCCGAACAGCGAGCGGCGGGACAGTGCGGCCAAGCAGCCGCAACCCGCGTGATGGATGTGCTTGGTCATTGGAACGTTACTCTCCCCTGTTGCGCCAACCCGCCGTTGCGGTCGGCAATCCATGTGGCGATGCCCCCATCGCCTTCGCGCCGCGCGCACACCGTAAAGGCGGCACCGCCATAGACCGGGGCCAGCGCGCGAAACTCGAAACTCTTTGGAATCCTATCGGGATTGGTGCGGCGCGCCAACTCGATTTGCACCATGCCCATCAGCGGGCCGTGAACGATCAAGCCAGGATAACCTTCGGTGCCTGTGACATAAGGTTGGTCGTAATGGATGCGGTGTCCGTTGAAGGTGAGTGCGGAGAACCGGAACAGCAGTACGGGATCGGCCATGATCCTCTTCGACCACTCGGCGTCGCTCGGCGCAGGCCTGGGGTCGCGCTGCTTCTCGCCGGGCTTGGCTGACTCGCGATAGACGATGTCGTGGTCCTCGACGAAGGAGACGCCGTCGGGTCCGGACACGGTGTGCTCAACGGTGACGAACACCATGTCGCCGGTCGTGCCGGTCTTGGGCTCGACCGACTTGATGCGCGAGGAGCGGCGGATCGTCTGGCCAACCCTGAGCGGCGGCCCGGTGAAGGCGAAGCGGCTGCCGGCCCACATGCGGCGCGGCAGCGGGACGGGCGGCAGGAAATCGCCGCGTTCGGCGTGGCCGTCCGGCCCGACCTTGGACAGGGGGGCGGCCTCGAGGAAATAGAGCCAGTGCCAGAGCGGGGGCAGCGCGTCGCCCGGTCGAGGATCGGGGTCCTTCTCGTCGAACGTGGCGATCAGTGCGCGGACCGGAAAGGGCGCCGCAAAATCCTCGACGGCGCGGGTGCGGCCGACCCATTCGCGCAGCTTTTCCAATGACATCGGGCGCTTTCCTCCAGGCAGCCTGCGACTTTGCCACCGCCAGCCGGAGGTGGAAAGACGCCGCCCGCGTCGCTATATACCGCGCAAGAGCCAAACCGGAGCGGCCATGACCACGTTCAATGAGCGCGAAAAAGCCTTCGAGAAGAAGTTCGAGCACGACCAGGACCTGCAGTTCAAGGCGACTGCGCGCAAGAACAAGCTGCTCGGCCTGTGGGCCGCCGGCCTGATGGGCAAGAGCGGCGCCGACGCCGAGGCTTATGCCAAGGAGATCGTCATGGCGGACCTCGAGGTGCCGGGCGACCACGACGTCATCGCCAGGCTGGTCAAGGACCTCACCGCCGCCGGCAAGCCGATGGAAGACCACACCGTTCGCCGCCAGGCCGAGCGCCTGATGGTCGAGGCCAAGACGCAGATCATGAAGGAGACGCGTTAGTCTTCCAGGATCGCGGGGGGCGGCCCGCCCCCGCGGCGG
>JAEZHS010000013.1 GCA_023436825.1 Pseudomonadota bacterium
TTGCCCAGACCGTGATCGAGGCGATGGACGAGGAGCGCTTTCTCATCCTCCCGCACCCCGAGGTGAAGGAGTACATGGCGCGCAAGCTCGACCGCGACCGCTGGCTGCGCGGCATGCGCCGCCTGCGCGACAAGACCGGCGAAGGCCGGGATCGGGGTGGGGGCCGCCGCGCATGAGGAAGAAGGTCGATCTCTGGCTCGACCTGCGCAGCCCGTATTCCTTCCTCGCCAAGGATCCGGCCTACGACCTCGAGCGCGACTTCGAGGTCGAGCTGCGCCTGCGCCCGTTCGGCCTCGACATCATGGGCGCGGTCAACCTCAACGATCCCGAGGCCGTGGCGCGCGGCATGCGCCGGATAAAATATCTCTATGCCGATGCCCGCCGCTTCGCCAACCCGCGCGGCATCACCCTGCTGGGCCCGAAGAAAATCTTCGACCAGACGCTGGTCCATCTCGCCTGGCTCTATGCCGACAAGAGCGGCCACGGCCGTTCGGTGATCGATCTCGCCTACTCGCGCTTCTTCAAGCGGGAGCTCGATTACGAAGACCGCTCTGCGATCATGGGCCTGCTGACCGATGCCGGCGTTGATACCGCGGCCTTCGACGCCTTTGCCGAAGGCGAGGGCCCGACGGAGCTGAAGCGCCATCAGCAGGAGGCCGAGCAGCAGGGCGTGTTTGCCGTGCCGACCTTCGTGGTCGACGGCGAGCTGTTCTGGGGCCAGGACCGCATCGACTTCGTGCGCGCCAAGCTCGGCGCCTGATCAAGCGAGAGGACCGACTCGATGTTCCTGACCCTGCAGGCTCTTTGATTGACGTACCGGCGAGGATCGACCATGGTTCGCGCCTCATGAAGCGACAGACCCTTCGACTTAAGCGCTGATCCCGCTCCGGCCCTCCCGGACCGCGGATCGCCTGTCGTCGTGTCCGGTTCGTCTCGAGAAGTCGCTTCAATGATCTCCTACATTGCGTCCTTGTTCGCCGGTGTCGGTTTGTGGACCGCGATCGGCGTCACCCTGATCGCCGGCCTGATGCGCGGCTTCGCCGGCTTCGGCTCGGCCATGCTGATGGCGCCGATCTTCGCCATCCTGTTCGGCTCGGCCGAGATGGTGGTGACCGTCGTGGCGATCGAGCTGGTGGTTTCCCTGCAGCTCTTCCCGCAGGTCCGCCGGCATGCCGACTGGAAGGTGCTGACGCCCATGAGCATCGCCGCCTGTGCCGCCATGCCGCTCGGCGTCTGGCTGCTGGCGAGCGTCGACAAGAACACCATCGTGACGGCCGTGTCGGCCGTCATCGTGGCCTTCGTCGTGCTGATGTGGACCGGTTGGAAGTACACCGGGCGCCGCTCGACCGCGGCCACCGTCGCGGTCGGCGCGGTGTCGGGCGCGATGATGGCCACCACCAGCGTTGGCGGGCCGCCGGTGCTGCTCTACCTGCTGTCGGGCAACGATCCGCCCCAGGTCAACCGCGCCAACATCGTCACCTACTATTTCCTGACGCAGTTCCTGCTGATCGTGATCGTGCTGGCAACGGGGGTCGCGGGCGTCGATGCGCTGGTCCGCGCCGTGGTCCTGTTCCCGGTCATGGTGGTGGGCGCCTGGGTCGGCGGGCGGGCCTTCCATGGCCTGGCGAGCGAGCGCCTTTACCGGAATGTTGCACTCGCCATCCTGTTCGCCACCGGCCTGTTCGGCCTGCTGCGCGGCTGGCTGTTCTGATATCATCGGCCTGCCCTGGAGGAGGAGTTTCCATGCGTTTCGTCACCTGCGCTTTCGGTCTGGCATTCGTCTCGGCGCTCACAACCGGCGCCCAGGCACAGGATGCGTTCCTGCAGGCTTGCATGAAGACCACGCCGCAGCAGATGTGCGAGTGCATCTCCTCCAAGCTCCCCGCCGACAAGCGCCAGGCCGCCATCGAAGGCCTGCAGAAGTCCAACGCCGCCGTGGCCCCGGGCGGCAACCTGCTCGACCCCTCCAATCTCACGCAGGAGCAAATGCAGGGCCTCGACGCCGTGGTCATCGCTCAGGCCAACTGCAATCCCTGACGATCAGAGATTGTGGCAGGCGACCTGCCGGCCATCCCCGACATCGACCAGCGGCGGCGAGATCTCGGCGCACACCGCACTCTCGCGCGGGCAGCGGCCGCAGAGCCGACAGCCCGGCGGCGGATCGATCGGCGTCGACACCTCGCCCTGGAGGGTGAGCCTGGGCGGGGGCTTGGCCGGATCGGCCTCGGGAACCGCCGCCAGGAGGGCCTTGGTGTAGGGATGCAGGGGAGTGTCGAACAACGCCGCTGCCGGTCCCGTCTCGACGATCTTGCCGACATACATCACGGCCACGCGGTCGCTGATGTGGCGGATGACGCTGAGATCGTGGGCGATGAAGAGATAGGTCAGCCCGAATTCCTTCTGCAGTTCGCGGAACAGGTTCAGGATCTGCGCCTGGATCGAGACGTCGAGCGCCGATACCGGCTCGTCGCCGATCACCAGCTCAGGGTCGACCGATAGCGCGCGGGCGATGGCGATGCGCTGGCGCTGGCCGCCGGAGAATTCGTGCGGGTAGCGGTCGATGTGCTCGATGCCGAGCCCGACGCGGCGCAGCAGTTCCAGCACCTTCTCGCGCTTCTCGGCCCAGGAGCGCGCGAGCCCATGGATCTCCATAGGGCGGCTCAGGATGTGCATGATCGTCTTGCGCGGATTGAGAGAGCTGTAGGGGTCCTGGAAGACCAGCTGGACCTCCTTGCGCGCCTCCTTCATGCGCGTGCGCGAAAAGGCCAGCAGGTCCTCGCCCTTCAGCGTCACCTCGCCGGCGGTCGGCTCGATCAGCCGCGTCACCAGCCGCGCCGTCGTCGACTTGCCGCAGCCGCTTTCGCCCACCAGGCCCAGCGTCTCGCCGCGCCGGATGTGGAAATCGATGCCGTCGACCGCCTTCAGGACCTGGCTCTTCTCGCCGGCGAGCTTGGAGTATATGTCGCCATGCAGCGTGAAGTGCTTGGTCAGGCCCTTTACCTGCAACAGCGCGTCGCCAGCGGTCATGCCATTCCCCGGTCATGCAGATGGCAGGCCGCGAGATGGCCGGGCGCGATCTCCTTGAGCCGCGGGATCTCGCGACGGCAGACGTCCATCGCGTGGGCGCAGCGCGGGTGGAACTTACAGCCCGACGGCGGCTCCATCATGTTGCACACCGAGCCGGCGATCGGCGTCAGGTACCTGGCCTGGCCGTCGAGCCGCGGGATCGAGTTCAGCAAGCCCACCGTGTAGGGATGCTGCGGGTGCGCGAAGATCTCGCGCTTGTCGCCCAGCTCGACGATGTGGGAGGCGTACATGACGCCCACGCGGTCGCAGGCATGGGCGACGACGCCGAGATTGTGGGTGATGAACAGCAGCGACATGCCCAGGCGCTCGATCATGCCGGTGATCAGCTCGAGGATGGTGGCCTGGATGGTGACGTCGAGCGCCGTCGTCGGCTCGTCGGCGATCAGGAAGGATGGATTGCAGCTCAGCGCCATCGCCAGCATGACGCGCTGGCGCATGCCGCCGGAGAATTCGTGGACGTAGGAGTCGAGCCGCTTCTGCGGCGAGGGGATGCCGACCAGCGACAGGAGCTCGACGACCCGCTCGCGCGCCTCGGTCTTGGACAGGCCGAGATTGGTGCGCAGTGCGTCGGAGATCTGGTCGCACACGGTGAACACCGGGTTCAGGGCGCTCATCGGTTCCTGGAAGACCATGGCGATGCGCCGGCCGCGCAGGGCGCGCATCTCGGCGTCGGTCCTGTCCAGGATGTCGGCGCCCTCGAACAGGATGCGGCCGCGCGGGATCTCGCCCGGCGGGTCGGGGATCAGGCGCATGATCGCCTTGGCGGTCACCGACTTGCCCGATCCCGATTCGCCCACCAGGCCGAAGGTCTGGCCGCGCTCGATCGCGAAGGACACGCCGTCGACTGCGGTGAGATCGCCGCGTCTCAAGTGGAAGCGCACCGTGAGATCGTCGAGCTGGAGGACGGTCTCGGCCATCTCAACGCTCCGCCAATCGTGGATCGAGGATGTCGCGCAGCCCGTCGCCGAACAGGTTGAAGGCAAGCACTGTGTAGCAGATGGCGAGCCCCGGGAAGGCGGCGATCAGGGGCGCGGTTTCCATGTAGTCGCGGGCGGCGGCGAGGTCGGAGCCCCAGTCGGGGGTCGGCGGCGGCGTGCCCAGCCCCAGGAACGACAGCGCCGCCACGATCAGGATGACGTAGCCCAGCCTCACCGTCGCGTTGACGATCAAGGGAGAGACGATGTTGGGCAGGATCTGGCGCAGCGCGATGGCAAGACTGCCGTCGCCCACGGCGCGCGACGCTTCGACGTATTCCTTCTGCTTCTCGACCAGCACCGAGCTGCGCGACAGGCGCGCCACCTCCGGCATGAAGGCAAAGCCCAGGGCGAAGATCAGCACCATGTCGTTGTAGATGCCCTCCATCTTCCATTCCCGGGCGAGGGTGACGATCAGCAGGTAGAGGAGGAGGCCGGGAAAGGCCAAGAGCCCGTCGACGAAGCGCATGGCCACGGTGTCAACCTTGCCGCCGAAATAGCCCGACAGCACGCCGTAGGGGATGCCGAGGCAGAGGCCGAAGGTGACCGCGAGGATGGCGATGGTCACCAGCCGCCGGCCGCCCCACAACAGGCGGGAGTAGATGTCGCGGCCCATGCGGTCGGTGCCCAGCAGGTGCTTCTCGGAGGGCGGCTGCAGGCGCTCGCGGTAGTTCTGCTTGATCGGGTCGTAGGTGGCGATCCAGGGCGTGGCGATGCAGGCGCCGAACAGCAGCACCAGCATGACCGCGCCGATCGAGGCGGTGCGGCTCTTGCGCAGTTCGTGCCAAGCATTGCCCAGCGCCATGCGCCAGCGCGCGAGGCGGCCGCCGAAGGTCGGTGCGCGGATCGCCTCGAGGTCGGCGAACTTGCGGGCTTCGAGCTCGGTCATGATACGCCCCCTAGCCCAGCTTCACGCGCGGATTGAGCAGCCGGTAGGTGAGGTCGACCAGCAGGTTCATGACGACGACGATGCAGCCCAGCACCAGCACGCCTGCCTGGACCAGCGGATAGTCGCGCTGCAGGATGGCCTCGAAGATCGCCCGCCCGATGCCGGGCCAGGCGAAGATCGATTCCAGCACCACCGTGCCGCCTAAAAGGTTGGCGAGCTGCAGGCCGCTGATGGTGATGGTCGGGATCATGGCGTTGCGCAGCGTGTACTTGAAGATCACCTTGCCTTCGCTGAGGCCGACCGAGCGCGCGGTATCGACGTACTCCTTGTTCATTTCGTCGAGCATGGAGGAGCGCGTGAGCCGCGTGGTGTAGGCGGCCTGGCGGAAGCCGATCGCAGCCGCCGGCAGGATCAGGAACTTCAGGCTGGCCCATGGATCCTCGAACGGATTGGCGAAGCCGGAGGAGGGCAGCCAGCCGAGATAGAGCGAGAAGAACAGCACGCAAAGGATCGCGAACCAGAACTCGGGGATCGAGATGCCGATCAGCGAGGTGACCTGGGCGGTGTAGTCGATCGGCGTGTTGCGCTTGACGGCGGCGATGGTGCCGA
Source organism: Pseudomonadota bacterium (assembly GCA_023436825.1). The sequence goes on from JAEZHS010000013.1 coordinate 5,560, forward strand.
GTGGCACGGCGATCAGCATCGACAGCGATATGCCGACGACCGCGAGATAGACCGTGGCCGGTATGCCCGTCATCAGCTCGACGGCGACCGGGCGCCGCGTCACCAGCGAGATGCCGAAGTCGCCCTGGACGGCGCGGAACAGCCACTTGGCGTACCGGATGTACACGGGCTGATCGAGCCCGTACTCCTGCTCGAGGATCTTGCGCACCGCGGGGTCGTTGACGCCTTCGTTGCCGACCAGCGTGTCGATGATGTTGCCGGGCAGCATCTCGACGAAGGTGAAGACGACCAGCGTCAGCACGAACAGTACGGGCACGAGGTAGGCGACGCGACGGATGATGTAGGCGAGCATCGGCGGGACCTTTCATGGTCTTCCGGACCGCGAGCCTCCGGCTCGCTCATGAGCAAGAGCGAGC
>JAEZHS010000154.1 GCA_023436825.1 Pseudomonadota bacterium
CTGGAAGGTCGCGGTCCGGAAGATCATGAGCGGGCCTGGAGGCCCGCGGTCCGGCGAGATGACTAGAGACCCAGTGCCAGCAGCCGCGGATCGCGCGTCTGGCGGGCGAACACCCGAAGCTGCCACAGCGCGGCGAGGTGCAGGCCGGGGATCTCCAGCCGGCCGTCGGCAAGGTCGGCCAGGAAGCGTTCCCACGGCACGAGGTGGGTGCTGATGACCTCCCCGGCATCGAGCTCCGGCTCGGCGACCTTGCGGGCGTCGAGCGCCAGGAAGGCATGCACCCTGTTGTTCTGTCGCGCGGTGTTGGCGGTCGACGAGCCCAGCGCATGCCACTCTTCGGAAGCGTAGCCCGTCTCCTCGCGCAGCTCTCGCTTGGTCGCCTCCAGCACGCTTTCGCCGTCGTGGTCGGGCGTGCCGCAGGGCAGCTCGAAGGAGTTGCGTTCGATGCCGTGGCGATATTCCTCGATCAGGACGATCTCACGTTCGGGCGTGAGCGCGATGGCGCAGATCCACTCGGGGAATTCGATCGTGTGGTAGGGCGACAGGATGGTGCCGTTGGGCACGCGCACCGTGTCGCTGCGCACCGCCAGCCAACGGTCGCGATAGGAGTACTTTGAGTCCAGCACCTGCCACGGTGAGATAGTCGTGGCAGGCTTCTTCGGGTCAGCCATCAGACGCCCATCATCAGACGGCGGTCCAGCCGCCGTCGACCAAGATCTCTGCTCCCGTGACGTAGGACGATTCGTCCGACGCCAGGAACAGGATGGCGTAGGCCACCTCGTCGACCTCGCCGGCGCGGCCCATCGGCACACCCTTCAGCGTCTTGGCGCGCGTCTCGGGATCGGCGGTGCGGCCCGAGGTGCGCATCGGCGGCATCAGGCCGGGATGCACGGAATTGACGCGGATGCGATCGCGGCCGTGCTGCGCCGCCGCCGCCTTTGTGATCAGCCGCACGGCGCCCTTGGAGGCGTTGTAGCCGACATGGATGTAGCCCTGGCCGACGATGCCGGAGATCGACGACAGGTTGATCACCGATCCGCCGTTGCCTGTCTTCTTGATGGCGGCGATGCCGTACTTCATGCCCAGGAACACGCCGGTGGCGTTGATGCCCATCAGTCGGTTCCAGGCCGCGGTGTCGTAGAGGTCCTGCTCGGCCGAGCCCGAGATGCCCGCGTTGTTCACCAGCACGCTGAGGCCGCCATGCTGGGCCACCGTCTTGTCGACCACCGACTTCCACTGGCCTTCGTCGGTGACGTCGAGATGCATGTAGGTAGCGGTGCCGCCTGCCTTCTTGATGTCGGCGACGACCGCTTCGCCCTCCTTGTCCAGCAGGTCGGCCACCACCACGGCCTTGGCGCCTTCGCGGGCGAACAGCCGGGCGGTCGCCGCACCCATGCCGCCGGCCGCGCCGGTCACCAGGGCCACCTTGTCCTTCATGCGCATGATTTGTGCTCCTCCTTCACGCAAGCCCGAGGCCGACGATGCCGGCTTCGGTCCAGCCGGTCGCCGCCAAAATAAAGACAGACCCGCGCCATCTGCCCTCCCCAGCGACAACGGCTGTCATTGACGGGACCGTTGTGTCCTGTTCTGATTGAGACTTGCACGCATCTTGCAGGATAGCGAGAGCGACTAGGGAATGACTCGAGGGGTTCAAGGGAGGAAGTCATGAATGAACGCGAACTGCGCCGCCTGATCGGCGCCGTGAAGCATGGGAAGCTTTCACGACGCGGCTTTGCACAACGGATGCTGGCGGTCGGCTTGACCGCACCGATGGCGACCCAGCTGCTGGCGATCGCCGGCGTGGCGCACGCCCAGCCGAAGTCGCAGTACAAGCCCACGAAGCGCGGCGGCGGCGGCCTTCTGAAGGTGCTGTGGTGGCAGGGTCCGACGCTCTTGAATCCGCACTTCGCGGTCGGCACCAAGGACCAGGACGGCAGTCGCATCTTCTACGAGCCGCTGGCCGCGTGGGATGGCGATGGCAATCTCAAGCCCAAGCTCGCTGCATCGATTCCGGGCCGCGAGGACGGCACGCTTGCCGCCGACGGCAAGTCGGTGGTGTGGAAGCTGAAGCAGGGGGTCACCTGGCACGACGGCAAGCCGTTCACCGCCGATGACGTCATCTTCAATTGGGAATATGCCAAGGATCCGGCGACCGCCGCCACCACCGCGGCGTCCTACAACGAGGTCATGGTCGAGAAGATCGACCAGTACTCGGTGAGGGTGAAGTTCGCCAAGCCGACGCCGTTCTGGGCCGACGCCTTCGTCGGCACGCGCGGCATGCTGGTCCCCAAGCATCTCTTCGCTGACTACTCGGGCGCCAAGTCGCGCGAGGCGCCGACCAACCTGAAGCCGGTCGGCACCGGGCCCTACATGTTCAAGGACTTCAAGCCGGGCGACCTCGTCGCCGGCGTGATCAACCCGAACTATCACCAGGACAACAAGCCCTACTTCGATGCCATCGAGATGAAGGGCGGCGGCGATGCGGTGTCGGCGGCGCGCGCCGTGCTGCAGACCGGTGAATTCGACTTTGCCTGGAACCTGCAGGTCGAGGATGAGATCCTGGCGCGCCTGGAGAAGGGCGGCAAGGGCAAGGTCGTGATCTCGCCGGGCGGCAACATCGAGCACATCCAGCTCAACTTCACCGACCCATGGACCGAGGTTGACGGCGAGCGCGCGAGCCTCAAGACCAAGCATCCGACCCTGAGCGATCCGGCGGTCCGCCAGGCTGTCTCGTTGCTGGTCGACAAGGGTTCGATCGAGAAGCACATCTACGGCCGCACCGGCCCCGCCACGGCGAACTTCGTCAACAACCCGGCGCGCTTCGTGTCCAAGACCACGAAGTACGAGTTCAATGTCGACAAGGCCAACGAGGTCCTCGAGAAGGCCGGCTGGAAAAAGGGCAGCGACGGCATCCGCGAGAAGGACGGCAAGAAGCTCAAGTTCGTCTACCAGACCTCGATCAACCAGCCGCGCCAGAAGACCCAGGCGATCATCAAGCAGGCCGCGCAGAAGGCCGGCATCGACATCGAGCTGAAGTCCGTGACAGCGTCGGTGTTCTTCTCGTCCGACGTCGCCAACCCGGACACGTACACCAAGTTCTACTGCGACATTCAGATGTACACGACGACCATGTCGCAGCCGGACCCCGAGGTGTTCATGGTCCAGTTCTGCTCCTACGAGGCCGCCACCAAGGAGAACAAGTGGCAGGGGCGCAACATCACGCGCTGGCAGAGCAAGGAATACGACGACAACTACAAGGCCGCCCAGTCCGAGATCGACCCGGTCAAGCGCGCCGCAATGTTCGTCGAGGCCAACAACATGGTGATCAACAATTATGTGGTCATCCCTGTCGTCAGCCGGCCCGGCGTCGCCGCCACCGGCACCAAGCTGAACGCCTCGATCAGCGGCTGGGACAACAATACCTGGGATTTGTCTGACTGGTACAAAGACGCGTGATCAACTGAACATTGCGGTTCCGGGGCTTCGGCCCCGGTATTGCATACTGTTTCGAGAGACATCTCGTGAACCGTCAGTACATCATCCGCCGACTCCTGATCGCCATCCCGAGCCTGCTCGGGATCAGCATCATCCTGTTCACCGTGCTCGCCATGGCGCCGGGCGATCCCTTCGAGGAGCTGGCAACCAATCCCGCCATCCCGCCCGAGGTCCGCATGGCGCTGCGCGCCAAGTTCGGGCTCGACGATCCGGTGTGGCAGCGCTACCTGCACTGGCTCGCCGCCATGATGCAGGGCGACTGGGGTTTCTCCTTCCAGAGCCGCATGGATGTCGACAAGCTGATCCTGCAACGCCTACCGGTGACGCTGATCGTCATCGGCGCCTCGCAGCTCCTCGCCATTTCGGTCGCCATCCCGGTCGGCGTGCTGGCCGCGGTCCGCCCGTACTCGATCTTCGACCAGATCGCCAGCACCTTCGCCATGATCGGCTTCTCGTTGCCGACCTTCTTCACCGGCCTGGTGCTGATCCTGATCTTTTCCATCCAGCTCGACTGGCTACCCTTCGTCTACCGGGCCGACATCGACGCCAAGGGCCTGGCCTTCTACTGGGAGCACATAAAACAGTCGATCATGCCCGTCATCGTGCTGGGGCTGGCCCAGGCCGGAACGCTGGTGCGCTTCATGCGCTCGTCCGTTCTCGACGTGATCCGGCTCGACTACGTCACGACCGCACGCTCCAAGGGCATCGGCGAGCGCAAGGTCCTGGTCCGCCACGTGGTGCGCAACGCCATGATCCCGGTGGTCACCTTGATCGCCTTGCAGCTGCCGGCGGTGTTCGGCGGCGCCATCGTCACCGAGCAGATTTTCCGCGTACCCGGCATCGGCTCGCTGCTGATCGCGGCGATCCTCGCCAACGACACTCCCGTCGTGATGGGCGTCACCTTCGTGTTTGCCTGTCTCGTCGTGCTCTTCAACCTCATCGCAGACATCCTCTATGGCTGGCTCGACCCCCGCATCTCTTTCCGCTGAAGCGCCGGCAACCGTCGCCGCCGCACAGCCGCGCAAGGCGCGCTCGATCTCGCCGGCGCTCGAAACCTGGCGTCGTTTCCGCCGCCATGTGCTGGCGGTCACCGGCGCCGCCGTTCTCCTCATCCTGGTGCTGGCCGTGCTGGTCGGGCCGCTGATCTGGCCGGTGGCGATCAACGACATCGACTTCGCTGCCAAGCTGGAGGGGCCCTCGCTCGCCCATCCGCTGGGCACCGACGATCTCGGCCAGGATCTGCTGGCCCGCATGATGTATGGCGGACGCATCTCGCTCGCCGTCGGCTTCGCCGCCATGCTGGTGGCGCTGACCGTCGGCGTTATGGTTGGCGCCGTGGCCGGCATGGCGAGCGGCTGGGTCGACGCCGCGCTGATGTGGCTCACCGATCTCTTCCTGGCGCTGCCGACGCTGCCGGTGCTGCTGCTGGTCATGTATCTGTTCCGCGACAGCGTGAAGAAGGTGATGGGCGTCGAGGGCGGCGCCTTCGTCCTCATTGTCGTGGTGATCGGCGCCTTGCGCTGGATGCCGGTGGCGCGCCTGGTGCGCGCCCAGTTCCTGTCGTTGCGCGAGAAGGAGTTCGTCGAGGCGGCCCGCGCGCTGGGTGCCTCCAGACTGCGCCAGGTGGTGCAGCACATCCTGCCCAATGCCCTGGGCCCGGTGATCGTGGTCGGCACGATCGACGTCGCTGCCGCCATCATCTTCGAATCGACCCTGTCGTTCCTCGGTCTCGGCTTCCCGTCCGACGTCCCGACCTGGGGCTCGATGCTGCGTGACGCCAAGGACTATCTCGACATCGCCGCGCACTGGGCGCTGTTCCCGGGCGGCGCGATCTTCCTCACCGTGCTCGCCATCAACTTCATCGGCGACGGGCTGCGCGACGCCTTCGATCCGCGCCGCGTCCTCTAGGAGCAAGCGCCAGCGTGCCAGACACCTTGTTGGATATCCGCGGTCTAAAAACCTGGTTCAAGACGGAGGATGGGATGGTGCGCGCGGTCGACGGCGTCGACCTGCGCATCGATCGCGGCGAGACCATGGGCGTGGTGGGCGAGTCCGGTTGCGGCAAGACCGTGACGGCACGCTCCGTGCTGAAGCTCATCGACATGCCGCCAGGCCGCTTCGAGGCCGGGCAGATCCTGTGGCAGGGCAGGGACCTAATCCCGCTCGACCAGGACGAGATGAACAAGATCCGCGCCCGCGAGATCGCGATCATCTTCCAGGAGCCGATGACCTCGCTCAATCCGGTCTACACCGTGGGCGACCAGATCGCCGAGGTGATCGCGCTGCACCAGAAGCTGTCGCCCAAGCAGGCGATGGCCGGTGCCGCCGAGATGCTGCGCCTGGTCAATATCCCCAACCCGCAGAAGCGCGTGCACGACTATCCGCACCAGTTCTCCGGCGGCATGCGCCAGCGCGTGATGATCGCCATGGCGCTGTCGTGCCAGCCCAAGCTCCTGATCGCCGATGAGCCGACCACGGCGCTCGACGTCACCATCCAGGCGCAGATCCTGGAGTTGATGCAGGAGATGAAGGAAAAGTTCGGCATGGCGATCATGCTGATCACCCATGCCATGGGCGTCGTCGCCGAGACCTGCCAGCGCGTCACCGTGATGTATGCCGGCAAGGTCGTCGAGGAGGCGCCCGTCGAGGCCTTGTTCGGCGATCCGCGGCATCCCTACACCCAGGGCCTGATCCGCTCCATCCCGCGCATCGACCGCGCGATGAGCCGCCAGGCGCGGCTGGAATCGATCCAGGGCAGCGTGCCGAGCCTCCTGAACCCGCCACAGGGCTGCCGCTTCGCCGCGCGCTGCAAGTACGCCATGGACGTCTGCACCCAGGCCATCCCGCCGCTCAAGGAAGTGGCGCCTGGCCATCGCGTGGCGTGCGTGCTATGAACGCCCCTCCCACCACCCTGGGCGGTCCCGCCGCCGAACTCCTCAAGGTCCGCGACCTGCGCAAGCACTTCGCGGTCAAGGGCGGCATCTTCTCGCGCGTCGTCGACCAGGTTCATGCCGTCGACGGCGTCAGCTTCGACATCGGCAAGGGCGAGACGCTGGGCCTGGTGGGCGAATCGGGTTGCGGCAAGTCGACGACCGGGCGCTGCATCCTGCGCCTGATCGAGCCAAGCTCGGGCGAGGTCTGGTTCCAGGGCAACGACGTCACCAAGATGGATCACGGCGCGTTGCAGGCGCTTCGCCGCGACATGCAGATCATCTTCCAGGATCCCTACGCCTCGCTGAACCCGCGGCTGAAGGTGGGTGCGATCATCGGCGAGGCGCTGACCATCCACAAGCTCGCGCCGACGCAGAAGGCGATGGAAGACCGCGTGGTGCAGCTCCTCGAGACGGTCGGCCTGCAGCCCGACCACATGCACCGTTTCCCGCACGAGTTCTCGGGCGGCCAGCGCCAGCGCATCGGAATCGCCCGCGCGCTCGCCGTCGAGCCCAAGCTGATCGTCTGCGACGAGCCGGTATCGGCGCTCGACGTGTCGATCCAGGCCCAGGTGATCAACCTCCTGGAGGACCTGCAGGAGCAGTTCGGCCTCACCTATCTCTTCATCGCCCACGACCTCAGCGTGGTCGAGCACATCTCGACGCGCGTGGCGGTGATGTATCTTGGCCGCGTCGTCGAGATCGCGCCCTCGCGCGAGCTCTACGACAACCCGCTGCATCCCTACACCGAGGCGCTGCTGTCGGCCGTGCCGATCCCCGATCCGACGGTGAAGCGCAAGCGCATCATGCTGCAGGGCGACGTGCCCAACCCGATCCGGCCGCCCTCGGGCTGCCACTTCCACACGCGCTGCCCGATCGCCAAGCCCGACTGTGCCCAGCGCGTCCCCGAGCTGCGCGAGAGCAAGCCCGGCCACTGGGTGTCCTGCCACTACAGGGGGTAGATGCAGGGGACGCGCCGCTCCAGTGGCGCGTCATATCTTCCGGACCGCGAGCTTCCAGCTCGCTCATGATTCTTGAGCGCGCAAGGATGCGCGCGGTCCGGAAGGGCATGAAGAAGACGATGACGGTCAGCCCTTTGGCGTGAACACGCTGATGTCCTCGATGCCGATCACCTGCTCGACCTCGGCGACCTGCTTGGCGACCTTCTCGAGGCCGTCGGCGCCGACGGCTTGGCGCTCGCGCTTCATCATTTCCTCGGCGATCTCGGCGTATTCTTCTGCCGTCACGAGGTGGCGCAGCGTTGGGAAGACGTCGGTCGCCTCGCGCGCCATGTGCGGGCGATACATGGCGATCAGCACCTGCACGTCGCGGCCCATCGCCTCGCGCGGCTCCTTGCTGCGGGCCTGTGGCGCGGCGGCGAGGATCTTGTCGGTGAGCTTGGCGCCCGCTGCATGCTGGCTGGCGAGGACGCCCACCAACTCGACCATGCGGCCGGCCTTCGTGAACTGGGCCAACACCAGCTCCTCTTCGACCTTCTCAAGATGTCCGTGGACGAAGCGCTTGGTGATCTCGGCCGCCCGCGTGAAGACGGCGGGGTCGATGTCCTCGCCCTGGCCGGCGCGGCGCAGGCCGCCTTCATAAATCAGCAGCACCCGCGCGAGGATGGCGTGGCCGCGCATAAGCTGCTCGGGTGGTGCCGCAGCTTCCTCGGCTCCGGGTTTCTTGGTGTCACGGGCAAGCGCCCCGCTGATGGCGACGGGTGTGGCGAGAACAAGGCCTCCCGCCATTCCGACATTCAACAGACCGCGTCGGCGCGAAATACCCTTCATGACGCCACTCCTTTCCCGATCCAGGAAAACGAGCGGCGAGGCACCGGGGTTGCGACGCCTGGTAAGCCGAATGAGAGGACCTACACCATGGTATGGCTCGCCCTCTCCCTCGACCCAATCGACCGCAAACACGCCCGAACGCAGCGTCGTCGATGCCGCATGCAAGGCGGTGATCAGCAGGAGACAGACATGAGCCCGGACACCACGAACATGAGCCTGAACAACACCCTGCATCTCGGCAGGCCACAGCCCGAGGAGTTGGTTCCGGCGCGCTACGCGCTGCGTGTCGGCGAGATTGACGTGCTGGTGGTCAGCGATGGGGTGCTGAAGCTGCCAGCCGCGACCTTGGCCACCAATGCCGACCCGGCCGCCCGGGCGGCCTGGCTGAACGACATGTTCCTGCCGCCGGACACGTTCGATTGGCCGCTGAACGTGCTCGTGGTGCGGAGCGGCGGCCACACCATCCTCATCGACTCCGGGTAAGGAGGGGAGTACCCGAACTTCCCGCGGGCCGGGAGTTTTCCGCTGCGACTGGCGGCCGCCGGCATCGATCTCGCGTCCGTGACCGACGTGGTGCTCACCCATATGCACATGGACCACGTTGGCGGGCTGCTCGTCGACGGGGTGAAGGACCAGCTGCGTCCGGACCTGCGGATTCACGTGGCGGCGGCCGAGGTCAAGTTCTGGGCGTCGCCCGATTTCTCCCACACCTCCATGCCGTCGCCGGTGCCGCCCGTGCTTCGGTCGGTCGCCAAGCGGTTCCTGGACGAGTACGGCAGCCAGCTGCGGCCGTTCGAGGAGGAGCACGAGGTGACGCCGGGGGGGCGCCCGTCGCACCGGCGGCCACACACCCGGGCACAGCGTGGTCGACCTCGCGTCCGGCGACGACCGGCTGACGTTCGCCGGCCACGCCATCTTCCCGGTCCGGTTCGACCACCCCGACTGGCACAACGGCTTCGAACACGACCCCGAGGAGTCGGCCCGCGTTCGGGGCCCGTCTCTTGCGGGAGCTGGCGGCGACCGGCGGGACGTTGATGAGTTCACGCCCTAGTTGGCGCCGAGCTTCCAGCCGACCTCCTTGGCCAGCGTCTGGAAGAAGTCGGCGTCGTAGGCCCGCTCGGGCGTCTCGCGCACCATGCGGTCGATCTTTTCGGCGTCCTTGCCGACCAGGATGCGCCAGCGCTCGGCCTTGACGCCGTCAAGAATGATCGTGGCGGCTTCGGCCGCGGTGGTCGGCGCATCCTCGAGGAAGCGGCGGGCGCGCTCGTGGGCGAGCTTGCCGATGTCCTGGTCGGTGAGCTTGGACACGTCGACGCCCATCGACGCCACGCGGGCGCGCATCTGTGCCAGTTCCTTGGGCGTGAAGTCGGGCGAATCGTGGCCGGCCTGGATCTTGCGCGAGTTGGTGACGATCGAGGTGCCGATATGGCCCGGCATCACCACCGAGCACTTGATGTGCGGCGCGTTCATGTTGAGGTCGGTCTGCAGCGCCTCGCTGAAACCCTTCACCGCGAACTTGGCGGCGCTGTAGGCGGTGTGCGGCACCATCGGGCCGATCGACGCCCAGAAGCCGTTGACGCTGGAGGTGTTGACGATGTGGCCGCGGTCGGCCTTCAGCATCATCGGCAGGAAGGCGCGGGTGCAGTAGTAGACGCCGAACCAGCAGATATTGAAGGTGCGCTCCCATTCCGAGCGCTCGTGCACGATCATGCTGCCGCCGCCGCCGATGCCGGCATTGTTGAACAGCAGGTGGATCTTGTCGGTGTCATGATCGCGCGCGACCTCGGCGGCGAAGCGCTTGACGTCGTCCTCGTTGGAGACGTCGGCCAGGTGCGTGGTGATGCGCAGCCCCTGCGGCAGGCGTTCGGCCTCGCACAGCCGCTTGGTCTCGGCCATCGCCGGGGCCGACACGTCGCACATCGCAACGCTGCAGCCCTCGGCCACGAGCTGGCGGGCGAGCTCGCGCCCCATGCCCGTGCCGCCGCCGGTGATGACGGCGATCCGCCCTGCGAGATCCTTCATGTGGTTTCCTTTCTCCGTTGTCATCCCGAGCGTAAGCG
>JAEZHS010000231.1 GCA_023436825.1 Pseudomonadota bacterium
TACGCTGGGGATGACAGCCTCTGCTCTTTGCCCGCGGGCCACCCATTGGTCACGTGACGGGCGGGGTCGATTGCCTACCATCGCTCTCTCCAAAACGTCTCAGGGAGAATGGTGTGCTTGCCGGCAACCCGATCACGGCACGATTCAAGGATGCATTGCGCCCCTGGGCGTCGGCATTGCCCCAGTTCTCGGGCCTGCCCTCGTGGTCGCGCACGATGGGCGTTCTCAAGCATCACGGTTTCTCGCCCGTGACGGTGTTCGACATCGGCGTCGGCTACGGCACGTTCCCGCTCTATCGCGCCTTTCCGGACGCGTTCTATCACCTGATCGATCCGGCCCACGAATCGCTCGCCCATATGCAGCGTCTTGCACGGCGACTGCGCTGCCAGGTCCATCCTGTGGCATTGGGCGATCACGAGGGAACGGCGATGCTTGAGGTGCGCGCCGACATCCAGGAATCGACTTTGCTCGAGGAAGTGGGACCGCGCCGCGTGCGCCGGCATGACCGGGTGCCACTGCGCCGCTTCGACGCGCTGTTCGGTCCCATAATGCGGCCGTCCCTGTGCAAGATCGACGTGCAGGGTGCCGAGCAGATGGTGCTTGCCGGCATGACGGGCCGGCTGCCAGAGATCGACGCCCTGATCATCGAGACCAGCACCATCGCCACCGTACAGGGCGGCGCGGAAATCGGCGCAATCGTCCGCTTCCTGACTGAGCATGGCTTTGCCCTCACGGACATCATAGGCCTGCGCCGCCGGCCGCTGGACGATGCGACGGCACAGCTGGACCTGCTGTTCGTTCCCGACAAGGCGCCGCCGCGCAGTGACAGGCGATGGGCAGCCAGCGCTTGATTGCTACTCGTCAGGCCGGTCAGGTTATGTGATCATTGCGTAAATCAGTGGCCATTGCGTGACCCGCTGAGCGAGATGTACGCTGCACTTGCGAATAGCGAACGCAGTTGCAACATGCATTGCGGCATGACCGAGACTGTGCGCCGGCGGCGTAAGCTGCGACCTGTTGTCCGTGGGACGGCAAGAGTGCAACCAGCCTTCCCACGACATCGTTTAGGCGTCCGTGACGCGGGCGTGCCGCAATCGGGCCACATGGCCCGTTTACGGATTCTCTCACGGGTTCAGGTAAAGTGGGATGACGATCAGGAGCCTGGTGAGGCAAACCGTTGGTGTCGGCTTGTTGCTCTTATCCGGCTGCGAGGCGGCACGAAGCATGCGCGATGACTTTGCTCGATTGACCTCGTCCCAACCAACGGCTCAGAAAGCACAGCCGACGAGGAGCGTGGCTTCGACGACGCGGCCGCGCGCGACGCCCCCAACCTCAACCTCGTCCGCCGATAGCCCCGCGGATGCGCCGGCTGCCGCGCCGGCCGCGGTTTCGGACGATCGGCCGGCACGCCCCGCTGCGACGGGCGGTCCGGCGCTCTCACTTGCCGGCAAGAGCGAGACGGAGCTGCGCGCCATGCTCGGCACGCCAACCAGCGAGGAGGACCGCCCCCCCGGTAAACGGTGGCGCTACCGCGACGGGCAATGCACCCTGGACGTCCAGCTCTATCCGGATGTCCAAACAAAACAGTTCGGAACTCTTGCGTACGAGGTAAAGAGCGATGACAACACCGATGAAGGAAAGCGTGTCTGCCTGGCCCAGCTCCAATCCCGCGCCCAGACCCGCCGCTAGTTCAGACGTGGAAAAGCGCATCCGTGTCGCCTTCGTCGAGGACGACGATGACTACCGCGAGGCGGTGAGCGGCGAGCTCGCCGACCACGGCTTCGATGTCACGTCTTTCTGCGACGGTACCGCTCTTCTGGCCTCGCTCGCCGACGGCGCCGACCCGGAGATCATCATCCTTGACTGGAGCCTGCCCAGCGTCTCCGGCATCGACCTGCTGCCCCGACTGCGGCGCAACGGGATCGCCCTGCCTGTCGTCTTCCTGACAGGCCGCTCGCTGCCGGCCTACGAGAAGCTCGCCTTCGACCGCGGCGCCCTCGACTTCGTCGACAAGGCGCGCGGCGTTCCCATCCTGGCACATCGCCTGCGCCTGATTGCCGATTCCGTGAAGAAGCCGGCCGAGCCCGAGCTGGTCGACAATTTTCATTGCGGCAGGCTGATGCTGAAGCCTAAGGTCAGCCGTGCCTTTTGGGACGATGCTGACGTCGGGTTGACCCTGACCGAGTTCAAGATCGTGCATTTGCTGGCAGCCAACGTCGGCAGCTACGTGACCTATCGGTCGGTGTATGACTGCATGCACTACGTCGGCTTCATCGCGGGGAGCGGCGAAAATGGCTACCGAACGAACGTCCGCTCTTGCATCAAGCGGATTAGAAACAAGTTCCGAGCCATCGCCCCCACCTTTGCCGAAATCGATAACTATCAGTCCTTCGGATACCGCTGGGGCAAGACCTAGACCGGAACCCCGCGATTGGCGCCAGGCGATCCGTCGCCTGGCCGCCTCCCTCACGCTGAAGTCGGTGGTGCTGGTCGTCATTTTCGTCACACTGCCGATCGTTCTGTACGGCCAGTTCGAGAGCGCCGACCGCCAGATGCGGGACCTCGTCACCCGCGCGATCCAGGACCGCAGCGCCCTGATCGCCGAGGCGCTCGCCCCCAAGCTCACCAGCGGCGACAAGAACGCCCGGACGTCCCTCAACGACGACCTCGCCAAGTATTCCAGCGACGGCACGATCCTGAAGCTGATGTTCCAGCCAGGCGAGGAGCGGCACGCCGGGCGCTTCTATTTCGTGGCCTCGGCGCCCAAGATCCGCGCCGACGAGGTCGCCGCCGAGCTCGATGAGCTCAGCCAGCGCGGCATCCTGCAGCGCATCTCCGACGCCTGCATGTGGGATGCCGCCAACGAGATCCGCTACAAGCAGGCCAACGGCTCCGTCGAGCTCCTGACCTCGATCATCCCGATCCGCGCCGCCGACGGCTGCTGGGTACTGACCTCGACGCACACGACCTCGGAATTCCTCAACACCTCGATCGGCCGGCCATACTGGGAAACCCGCGAGATCCGCGTCGCCGCCGCGATCTATCTGGTCCTCGCCGTCATCGCCCTGCTGGTAGCCGTCAGCATCCGCTTGAGCCTGCGCCGCTTCCGCGACGTCGCCGCGGAGATCAGCCAGGGCCGCATCGGCGACAACGCCTTCAGCCACCGCAACCTCGTACCCGAGCTGTCGAGCGTCGCGCGTGACTTCGATAAGCTGGTGCACGATCTCAGGCGCGTCTCCCAGCAGATCCGCCAGAACGCCGAGGACAAGGCGCACTCCTTCAAGACGCCGCTCGCCACCATTCGCTCCGCGCTCGAGCCGGTGCGCCGCGCCGTGCCGCTCGACAATGCCCGCGCCAAGCGCGCGCTCGAAATCGTCGACTCTTCGTTGAAGCGCCTGCTCGACCTCGTGATCGCCGCCCAGCGCCACGACATCAGCACTGCCGAGTTGATCGAGGCGCCGCGCGTGCCGACCGACTTCGTCCAGCTCGTCGGCGACGCGGCGCTCCATTTCCGTGAGATTCTCGCGACCAAGGACATAAGGCTGATCCGCCGCCTCGACGAGCGCGCCATCGTGCGCGCCGGCCAGGGCATGCTCGAGACCGTCCTGCAATGCGTACTGGAGAACGCCATCAGCTTCTCGCCGCGCGGCGGCACGATCATCGTCACCCTGACAGTGAACAGCGAGACCGTCGAGCTGCAGGTCGATGACGAAGGACCCGGCGTCGATCCCGCCAAGATCCCTCACATGTTCGAGCGCTATTTCTCGTCGCGTCCGGATGATGACCAGAATGCGCCGCCTTCGGGGCATGCCGGCCTCGGCCTCTGGATCGTCCGGCGCAATGTCGAGACCCTGGGCGGGCGCGTCAGCGCCGCCAATCGCATTGGCGGGGGGCTGTCGATCTCCATCTCCCTGCCGCGCAACGGGGCGTAGTACTGACGCTGGTTCCGCCTCATCCACCTCCCCCTCCCCGTCTTACGCGGGAGGGCTGGGAGGGGAATGGCCTCGATGAGAACACCAGCTGATTTCAGATCATGATCTTTGCCTTACACACACCTGTCTGTTGCTCTTCCCCTCCCTACCTCTCCCGTAGGACGGGGGAGGTGAATGACGGGAGAGGAGCATTAGTTCTTCGCGCCGGCGAACCACAGTTTAATCACTGGCTGGCCTGATACCGCACGCCTAGCTTCGATTGCGTTCACGCACGTTCGGAGCTTCGCAGTCCATGGACACAGTCGGCACGCTCGAGAAGTTCCACGAAGAAGGCTCGGCGCAGATCCACCCTGTCATCCTGTCCGGCGGCGCGGGGACGCGCCTGTGGCCGTTGTCGCGCGCGGCCTATCCCAAGCAGCTCCTGAAACTGTCGTCGCAGCGCACGATGCTGCAGGACACCGTGGCGCGGGGATTGATCGACGTCGGCTTCGCCGCACCTCTGCTCGTGTGCAACGAGGATCACCGTTTCCTGGTCGACGATCAGCTGCAGCAGATCGGCATCAAGCCGCAGGCCATCCTGCTCGAGCCCAAGGCACGCAACACCGGCCCGGCGATCGCCGCCGCCGCGCTGTGGCTGCTGGCGCGCGATCCCGATGCGCTGATGCTGGTCCAGCCGTCCGACCACGTCATCGCCTCGCCCGCCGATTTCCATCGCGCGGTGATGCGCGGCCTGGCTGCCGCGCAGGAAGGCCGCCTGGTCACGTTCGGCATCAAGCCGCTCCGTCCCGATACCGGGTACGGCTACATCCAGAGCGGTGAAGCGCTGAGCGGCGGCGACGGCGTGTTCACCGTCGATCGCTTCGTCGAGAAGCCCGACCGTGAGACGGCCCAGCGCTTCGTCGACAGCGGCGCCTTCTTCTGGAACAGCGGCATCTTCCTGCTGAGCGCCCGTGCCTATCTCGGCGAGCTGAGCCGCATCAATCCCGCCATGCTCGACGCCTGTGAACGCGCCGTCCGCGACGGCCAGGAGGACCTCGCCTTCTTCCGTCTCGATGCGGAGCCGTTCGCCGAGGCGCCGTCCTTGTCGATCGACCATGCCGTCATGGAGCACACCAGCCGCGCGGCGGTCGTGCCGGTCGACATGGCGTGGAGCGACGTCGGCTCGTGGCCGGCCTTGCGCGACATCGCCGCCGCCGACGGCGACGGCAACGTCCTGCAGGGCGACGTGTTGGCCGAGCGCATGACGAACTCCTATGTCCGCAGCGAGGGCCGCCTCGTCGCCGCGGTCGGTCTCGACAATGTCGTGGTGGTCGCGACGGACGACGCCGTCCTGGTGGCCGACGCCAACGCCGCCACCGAGGTCTCCGGCATCGTCGCCAAGCTGCGCGGACAGAACCGCTCGGAATCGCAGCAGCATGTCACCTGCCACCGGCCGTGGGGTCACTACCGGTCGGTTGACGCCGGCGACCGCTTCCAGGTCAAGCGCATCACCGTGAAGCCCGGCGCCAAGCTCAGCCTGCAAAAGCACTACCATCGCGCCGAGCACTGGGTGGTGGTGCACGGCACGGCGATCGTGCAGCGCGGCGAGGAGCGCATGCTCGTGCGCGAGAACGAATCCGTCTACATCCCGATCGGCACCGAGCACCGGCTGGAGAACCCCGGCAAGCTCCCGCTCCAGCTCATCGAGGTGCAATCGGGACCGTACCTGGGCGAAGACGACATCGTGCGCGTCTCCGACAGCTATGGGCGCGTTTGACCAGCGATTTCCGGCCGATTTCGAGGCCCCGGATTGGTCACACCGAAGGGGTCACGGCCGGGACTATTTGATGAAGGCTCGTCTATCTCTCGCTCCGATTGCGGGGCGCGGGTTGACGGTCGTTCTTACCCACGGGTGATGACATGTCGGCAGATGCCTCCTCCTTTGTCTCCTTGCGCCGTCGCAGCGTGTTCGTTGCGATGTTCGCCCTCGCGGCTTGCGAAAGCGATCCGACCCCGATCGTCCAGGAAAATGCCAATGCGGACGGAAACCTGAGCCTCGCTCCGACCAACACGCCGGGCAGCCGTGGCGGCCCAGGCGTGGGTGGGCGCGATGCCGACTACCGCCTGGGCGCCAACGACCGGGTCCGCATCATCGTGTTCGGCCAGCCGACGCTGACCGGCGAATTCACGCTCGACGGCAACGGCGTGCTGGCCTTCCCGCTGATCGGCAACGTCAATGCCCAAGGCATGACCACCGGCCAGCTGCAGCAGACCATCGCGTCACGGCTTGACCCCGACTACCTGCGCAACCCGAGCGTCAGCGCCGAGGTTATCACCCGCCGTCCGTTCTACGTGATCGGCGAGGTGCAGAAGCCGGGGAACTATCCCTACGTCACCGACATGACGGCGCTCCAAGCCGTCGCCATGGCCGGCGGCTACACCTACCGGGCGCGCCAGAACAACCTCTACCTCAAGCGTCTCGACGCGAACGGCCGCATGGTCCGCGTCGCGGCCACGCCCGAGACCAAGATCCGGCCGGGCGACACAGTCGAAATCAAGGAACGGTATTTCTGATGGCCTACGCCCAGGACGCCACCCCACCCGCCCGCCGACGCGTGGCGTTGCGGACTGTACCGCCGACGCCACACTATCTGGCGGCGGAGCCGGTCGCGCGTCTTGCGGCGCCTGCCGAGGAGCAGAGCTTCCTCGAGACCCTGCGCAAACTCTGGCGCCATCGCCTGCTGATCGCCGCCTGCACCGTCGTGATTGGCGGTGCGGCAATCCTCACCGCCTGGTTGATGCCCTCCTATTTCGTCTCCGAGGCGCGCGTGCTGGTCGGCGTGCAGAGCCCGCGCCTGCCCAATGTCGAATCGATCATCGCCGACGTCAGTCCAGACGCCGAGCGGGTGCAGAACGAAGGCTTCATCCTGCAGTCGCGCAATCTTGCCAAGCAGGTGATCGAGCAGCTCAACCTCCGCCAAGACCCCGAATACAATCCCGAGCTCGCGCCACCGTCCCTGTGGTCACGCATCAATCCTGTGCAGTACCTGCCGCCGCAGCTCACGGCCTGGTTCGACCGTCAGACGACGCCGACCAAGAAGGTCGAGCCGATCAAGGATCCCTCCACCGCCGACGATCGCACCATCGACGCGCTGTTGGGACACATCGACGTTTCGACGCTCGGCCGATCGCATGTGCTGAGCGTCAAGGCCGAATCGCGCAATCCGCAGACCGCGTCGGCCATCGCCAACGCGCTCGCCGAGCGCTATCTCGAGTACCAGCGTCGCGACAAGATCGAATCGATGGATCGCGTCGACAAGTTCCTGATGGGTCGGGTCGCCGAGCTGCGCGAAGCGGTGCGCAAGTCCGACCAGGCCGTCGAGGACTACCGGCGCAGCCACGACCTCTACAAGAGCAACAGCTCCGGCGGCGTCACCAGTCAGCAGCTCAGCGAGCTCAACACCCAGCTTCTCGCCGCCCAGACCGCCAAGGCGGAGGCCGATTCGCGCCTCAAGGAAGCCCTGGAGATGCGCAAGGGCGGCCTCAACAACGAGAGCGTGCCCGACGTGCTGCGCTCGCCGTTGATCACCGTGCTCAAGCAGCAGCAGTCGGATGCCGAGCGCAAGGCCGCCGAGCTGCAGGCGACCCTCGGCCCGCGCCACCCCTCGATGCTCAACGCGCGTGCCGAAGTCGGCAGCATCCAGGGCCGCGTGAACGCCGAGATCGGCAAGATCATCGACGGCCTCGGCCGCGAGGCGCGCACCGCCGACGCCCGCTACCAGGCATTGGCCCAGAACTTCGAGACGCTGAAGAAGCAGATGGGCTCGGTCAACAACCAGACCATCCAGCTCGAGGCGCTGGAGCGCGACGCCACCGTCAACCGCAACCTGCTCGAGGCCATGCTGCTGCGCGCCAAGCAGAGCA
>JAEZHS010000237.1 GCA_023436825.1 Pseudomonadota bacterium
CCCGCCCCCGCTACCGCGGGGGGGGGCCGCAAGGCCTTTTGTGTCTCGGTTGCTTCCCTAGCACGCACCCTGAAGAGCTTCTCGCGCATCCGATGCAAAGCTGATTTGCATGTGGCCGGGTCGCGGCCTGGAAGCTGCGGTGCCGGAAGAGTGCTACCTGCCCATCCGGTCGAACGGTGGCCGCAGGAACAGGGGCACGCTCACGCCCTTCACCTCGGCGCGGCTGCGTTCGACGTCCTTGGAAATGCAGCGACGGTCGAGCGCGTCGTCCTTGGCGTCGCGCGGGTAGGTGCGCACGTTGCCCAGCACCATCTGCACCATCTCGGCGCTCTGGCGCGCGGTGGCGCCCGCCGACTTCATCTTTTGCACCGCCTGCTCAATGTCGGCCTGCAGGCCGGCGTAAAGGAAGGGCACGGTCTCGGTCGAACTGCGCAGGCAGTAGAAGATGAGCGAGCGGTCGTCGGCATAGTCGCGCGCTGTCGTCAGCACCGATTCGAACTGCGCGCGCTCCAGCGCCGCTTGGGCATGGGCTGCCGGCAGCGCGAGCAACAGGATGCTCCCCGCCAGGAGGCTCCGGGCTGATTGGACCATTATAACGCCATCTTGAACGCGGGCCGGCTTCTTGTCGATCAAGGCGCCGTGGCCTTGATGGATCACGTAGCTCTTGGTGTCCGTGGTTTTTGTCACATTCGTAACCGGCCGCGGCCTCGACCGTGCTCCTCAGAGATAGCGGCGGAGCGTCGGCAGGGCCTGCTCGACGCAGGCGCGTCCCTCGGCGATGGCTTCCTCAGCACGGTTGAACTCCATCAGCCCGATCCCGCGCAGGCGTGGCACCAGCATCACGTGCGGCGGCTCGCCGGCCAGCCGCGCGCGGGTGATGTGGTCCTGCATGATGTTGATCGCAGTGGCGAGCACGTCGAAATAACCCGGCGGCGGCGGTGCGATATCGGCCTCGGCCGGCTGGCGCCGCAGCGCCGGCAGCGGCAGCTGACCGAGCATGCGGCGCACGACCTCGCCGGAGAGACGGGACGGCCCGGTATTCTCGGGCGGCTCCGGCTCGGTGTAGCGGCGTCCGACGAGCTCTCCGTTGAGGTTGACGGCGATGATCACGTCGGCACCGAGCGCGCGGCAGACCGAGACCGGGACCGGGTTGGAGAGGCCGCCATCGAGCAACCATTTGTCGCCGAGGCGAGCCGGGCTGAAGATGCCGGGAATGGCGATCGAGGCGCGCACCGCCTCGTGGATCGGTCCCGACTGCAGCCAGACCTCGCGACCGGTGGCCATGTCGGTGGCGACGGCGGCATAGTTGGCGGTGTAGCTCTCGATCGGCTCGCCGATGCCCAAGCGCTGCAGGAACGACATTACCTGGCGGCCGCTGACCAGCCCGCCGCCGGTCAGGCGCAGATCGGTGAGTCGCGCAATGGCACGCCAGGTCGCCGTCCCCGCCCATTCCCTGAGTTCGGCGACGCGGCCGGCTACATGGGCGGCGCCGACGAGAGCGCCCATCGACGCGCCACAGACGATATCGGGTTGGATGCCAGCCTCGGTGAGCGAATCGATCACGCCGATATGCGCCCAGCCGCGGGCCGAGCCGCTGCCCAACGCGAGGCCGATGCGGGGCCGTTTCATGGCGAGCATCTTAGGCGCAGACGATCTGCGGAAGCCAGATACGCCAAGCCGCAGGGCGCGTGCTGCCGGGACCATGCGGACCCATGCCTTACCGTTGACTTGATGTCAGTGGATGATCACCGCGTGGGGAGGGACAGAGTAGTCGGGAAGTGGCGATGAGTATTCTAGGTGACCTGCAGGCGGTGGCGGCCAAGCTGTCGCGTCAAGACAACCGGCCGACCTGCGCCTTCTGCGGCGAGGGCAAGCTCGTCCTGATCAGCGAACGGCCGGATCCCAACTTCGGCGCCCTCGGAGTCGTCGAACAGACGTTCCGATGCGACTCAATCGAGTGCGGCAAGCTCACGGTCGATTGATCTCGGCACGGCCATCGCGGCGCGTGATGACACAAAGTGTGCGTCCGCGGGATATGCAGTTCCGTTCATTTTCCGAATGTTCGCATGACGAGTAGCCTTGCCTCGCAGCTCTCGCGAGGTTCAGCTACATGCCCGGCAAGACCAGCTTCTACTACGCCATCTTCAAGAAGTTTCAGCTCTGTTGCGCGTCGCTGGGCTACGGCTACGGCCACGTCGACGATGACGACTCGGAGGATCTGGCCGGCGGTTTCAGCCTGCGCCATCCCAACCACAAGTACGGCATCTTCGGCGCGCTGGCGCCGATCGCGCCGACGTTCAACTACCCCATCCAGGAAGGCTGGCAGCCACTCAACCCCAACAGCCTCGTGCCGGCCGAGAATCCGCTGTTCGCGCTGCTCAAGGCGTCGCTGCAGGCGTCGCCGCCGCCGACGGTCATGGTGAACGGCCAGGAATGGCCGGTGATGCCGCTTGCCGGCGTGGTGCCGCAGGACTGGATCGATTTCAACAGCGGCACGCATAAGCTGATCGACGCTTTCGAGACCTGGATCGCCGACGGCAAACTCAACGACACGCCCAAGAGCTTCAAGCTCACCTACGACGGCTGGACGGCCAGCCCGCCGAAGCTGTGGCCCAGCCTGACCGACCACAACAAGCCCGGCTTCAAGGCGACACCGTTGCTCTATGTCGCCAGCATGCCGGGCGACGACGGCCGGCGGCACGGCGACAGCGGCACGCCCGACGTGCCGCCCGACCACGTGCCGGCCGACTTCTGGGCCAAGTCGCAGATCTTCCTGACCGACGAGCAGGGCTTCACCAAGTACCCGGCCCATCTCAAGGCGGGCGAGGAGTATAACGTGACGGCGCTGATCGGAAATTCCGGCAACTGGGGTGCGGGCCGCGCCGTCGACCAGCAGCACAAGATCAACGTGCGCTGCGACGCCATGGCCTTCAACACCGTGATGAGCCCCAACACGCCGCTGCCCGCGCTTTCCAATCTCGATCCGGCAAGCACGGCGGCGATCTACGAGCCGTATTTCATCGGTGCCGAGCGTTGGGACGTCGCGGGGTTCCGCTTCAACGTCGATTCGGTGTTCGCCAAGCTCACCACCGCGCTGTCCCAGTCCGGCATGGATCTCGGCGGCGCCACGCCGCAGGCATGGCTGAAGGACAGCCATGCCTGCGTGAAGGTGCGTGTCACCTCTGGCGAGCTCGACAACATCTACAAGCCCGACGGCAATGCGCCGCTGACACTCGATTCCACCCCACTCAAGGATCGCCACGTCGCCCAACGCAACCTTGCCCCGTTCGAGGTCACGCTGCAGGGCGCCAAGAAGCTGCAGTGGAAGACCTTCATCGTCTCCCAGGCGGGCGCGGGTGCGAACGCGCTGGTGCTGCAGCACGGCCTGCCCGACGACTCGTTCAGGCTGTACCTCGCGGTCACCCGACAGGCTTTCGCACGCTACGTCGCCACGGGCGGCAGGTTCGCTGGCTTCGAGCTGGCGCGCGAGGGTGTCGTCGCCCCCTTCCCCGAGGCGGTGATCCTGCGCCAGACCAGCAACGACAAGGAAGGCGCCACGCGGCTCGACGTGGCGGCGCACGACAAGGAACCGTTCCTCGGCATGGCACTCGGCATCGAATGCGATCCCTCGCGGCAGCGTCCGTCGCGCCTGGGTGACGTGTCGATGATCCACATGGCCGGCCGCAACGAGCTCGCCGGCGGCTTCACGCTGCAATTGCAGCCGGTGCGGCAGCGGCCGCCAATGCTGCGTGGTTAGAGCGGATTCGTCCGGCTGTGCTCTTCCGCAGGTTGCCCGAGGCGGCCTTCCGGGGCAGCATATCGCCCATGAGCGAGGGCGTGCAGAAAGTCACCAAGCGCATCGAAGAGCTGCAGGGCGCGGCGCGCAAGGCGCGGCTCGAGGCCATGCAGCTTGCCGCCAAACTGCTCACGACATCCAATGCCGAGCTGTCGGGTGCCCCGACCAACGCCCCTCGCACGGGCGAGCTCGCCGCATTGCGCGCCCGCTACGAAGGGCTGGTGAAGATCGCCGACGAGGCGCAGTCCCAGATCGACCGGCTGCAAGCCGAGGAACACGAACGGAAATACTATCGCTGACCAGCCCTCCCCGCTGCACGAGGTCGCCGACGCCGCCTATCTCACGGCGGCTTTGCGACGTTGCGGTACCCTGGGCGACGGCCGCGTCGTCTCCGTCGAGGCCGAGGCAGCGCGCGACCAGCTCATGTCGCGCATCGTGCGATTGCGCCTGACCTACGAGGGTACGACCGAGACAGCACCGCGTTCGCTGATCCTGAAGATCGCGCTGCCGACCGACGCCAATGACGGGCCGTTCGTGCATGGCGTCAACGAGGTTACCTTCTACGCCAATGTCGCGGCGGCGATGCCCGAGAAGCTGGTGCCGCGCTGCTTCGATTCGGCTTGGCGGGCTGAGACCCGGAAGTGGCACCTCCTGCTGGAGGATCTCACCGACACGCACGAGGTCGCCACGCAGTGGCCATTGCCGCCCAGCGAACAGCTATGCCGGCGGATGGTGCGGACACTGGCCCGGTTCCACGCCGCGTGGTGGGACCATCCGCGGCTCGGCGTGGAAATCGGGGCACGGGTCGATGCCGAGACGGCGCGGCAGGCAATGCAGCGCCATGCCGGCGCCTACGCGCGCTTCGCCGATCATCTGGGCGATCGTCTGTCGCGCGAGCGGCGCCAGCTCTACGAACGCTTCTTCGAGGCAGCACACCGCGTGCAGGCGCGTGTCCTGACCTGGCGCAACGTCACGCTCGTTCACGGCGATGCCCATGTCTGGAACTGCTTCGTGCCGAAGGACGGCTCGGACGACCTGCGCTACTTCGACTGGGACACCTGGCGCATCGGGCTCGCTACAGGCGACCTCGCCTACATGATGGCGACGCACTGGTATCCCGAGCGTCGCCGGCAGCTCGAAAGGCCGCTGCTCGACCATTATCACCAGGCCCTGCTCGCCCACGGCGTGCAGGGCTATGACCGCGCCGCGCTGGCCGAGGACTATCGCCGCTCGGTGGTGATGCAACTCCTCCTGCCGCCGCTGCAGTGGTCGGCCGGTATCCCGCCCTGGGTATGGTGGAGCCATATCGAGCGTATCACGGCGGCAGTCGACGATCTCGACTGCCGCCCATTGCTCGACTGATCCTACGCCTTGATGAAGGCCAGCAGGTCGGCGTTGATCGTGTCGGCGTGCGTCGTCGGCATGCCGTGCGGGAATCCCTTGTAGGTCTTGAGCGTTCCGTTCTTCAGGAGCTTCGCCGACAGCGGCGCTGAGTCGGCGTAGGGCACGATCTGGTCGTCGTCGCCGTGCATCACGAGCACCGGGATGGTGATCTTCTTCAGGTCCTCGGTGAAGTCGGTCTGGGAGAAGGCAACGATGCCGTCGTAGTGCGCGTTGGCGGCGCCCATCATGCCCTGGCGCCACCAATTCTGGATGACGCCCTCCTGCGCCTTGGCGCCCGGCCGGTTGAAGCCGTAGAACGGGCCTGCCGGAAGGTCGCGGTAGAACTGGGCGCGGTTGTTCGCGACCTGGGACTGGAGGCCGTCGAACACGTCCTTCGACAGGCCGCCAGGATTGGCCGGCGTCTTGACCATCAGCGGCGGCACCGCGGAGAGGATCGCGGCCTTGGCCGCCCGGCTCTCGCCGTGGCGCCCCAGGTAGTGCACGACCTCGCCGCCGCCGGTCGAATGGCCGACATGCACTGCGTCCTTGAGATCGAGGTGCGCCACGACCGCCGCGAGATCGTCGGCGTAGTGGTCCATGTCGTGGCCGTCGGCCACCTGGCTCGAGCGACCATGGCCGCGCCGGTCGTGGGCGACGACGCGGAAGCCGTGGCTGAGGAAGAACATCATCTGGGTGTCCCAGTCGTCGCCCGAGAGCGGCCAGCCGTGGCTGAACACGATCGGCTGTCCCTTGCCCCAGTCCTTGTAAAAGATCTCGACGCCGTCCTTGGTTTCGACGAAAGGCATTTGTCGCTCTCCTGTTGCCGGTCGATGGACGACACGAATATTGCGCGCGCCGACCGCGCACAATTCAACCAAGGTATACGTTCACCTGCGCATTGGTGTACTCACCGCGCGCACGGCTCCATCCATGCATATCTCAGGCCTGCAACAAGGTCATGATGGCGGCGTAGTGGATCGTAGCCGCGATCACCACGCAACCGTGCCACAGCGCCCGGGCGTAGGGCCAGCGGGCGGCGAGATGGAAGACGACACCGACGGAATAGACCACGCCGCCCGTCAGCAGCAGGACGAGTGTCGCGCGATCGAGCGAGGCGAGCAACGGCTCGGCGGCGATCACGCCGACCCAGCCCAGCGCCAGATAGAGCGCGACCGAGAACGTCTCGACGCGGCGAGGCTGGAAGAGCTTTATGGCGACGCCAACGAGTGCCGCGATCCACACGCCTAGCGTGAGGCCAAACGCCCAGCCTTCAGGCAGGCGCAGCGTCAGCGGCGTGTAGGTTCCGGCGATCATGATGAATATCGCCGCATGGTCGAGCCGCCGCAGCCAGTCGCGCCGGCGACAGGAGCGCCAGACATTGTAGACGGCCGAGCACCCCAGCATGGCGAGAAGGCCTGCGAGATAGACGGTGACGGGCAGCAGCTGACCGTACACGGACGATTGCGATACCACGGCGAGCATGGCAACGACACCGGCCGCTCCCAGAGCGAGCCCCAGGGCATGCACGGCAACGTCTGCCAGCAGCTCGCGTCGCTCGATGGTCATCGGTACAGGAAACATGGGAGCGATGGCGGCGGTTTTCAAATCATCATTCGGGACGCGGACCTGAAGGTCCACGCCCCGATTCATGATGTGATAGGATACGATCAAGGAGCCCCCATGGCCGAAGATACCCGCCCACGCCGCTTCGCCGTGCTGATAGATGCCGACAACACCTCGTCGCGCATCGTCGATGGCCTGTTCGAGGAGATCGCGCGCTTCGGTGAGGCAAGCGTGAGGCGCATCTACGGCGATTTCTCCAGCCCGCGGCTGAAATCCTGGACCGAGGTGCTGCAGAAGCACGCCATCGATCCCTACCAGCAGTTCGCCTACACTTCGGGCAAGAACGCGTCGGACATCGCACTGGTGATCGACGCCATGGACCTGCTGCACAGCCGCCGGTTTGACGGCTTCTGCCTGGTCTCGTCCGACAGCGACTTCACGCGGCTCGCCTCGCGGCTGCGCGAGGAAGGCGCCGACGTGTACGGCTTCGGCGCCCAGAAGACGCCCGAAAGCTTCCGCCAGGCCTGCCGGCGCTTCATCTACACCGAGAACCTGCTGCCCGAGGCAACCGCTGCGCCCGAACAGGGCGGCGGACGCCGCGCGCTGCAGCCGCCCAGCGCCGCCGTGCCGTTGCTGACGCGCGCGATCGAGCAGATGGAGACGGAAGACGGCTGGGTCGGTCTGGGCGCGGTCGGCCAGCGGCTCGCCGCCGTCGCCTCGGACTTCGATCCGCGAACCTACGGCTATCGCAAGCTATCGGACCTGGTACGCCACACCGGGGCCTTCGAGGTCGACCAGTCCGGCGGTCGCTTCCTGCGCATTCGTGCCAAGCCGGCGCGGCCAGCTTCTTCGTCACGCCGCAGCCGAGCCCAGTAACGGTCACGCCTGCGCCTTACGCGCGGCGGCCAGCGACCCCCAGCCACCGACCGTCACGAAGGCTGCAGCTTCAGAAGCTCCTGCGCCGACTGGCGCGCGTCGTCGAAGCGGCCGAGCTGCCATTGCGCCACCGTGAGGGAGCGCCAGGTCGCGGTGTGCTTCCGATTGGCGCGCAGCGAATGCTGGGCCAGCTCGAGGGCGCGCCGGTAGCGGCCTGCGGCGACGGCGGCGATGGCCGCAAGCGATTCGTAGAAATAGCGATGCGGGTCGAGCGGGGACAGCGACAGCGCCCGCTCGGCATGGCCGATCGCCTGCTCGCCCTCGCTCTTGAAGGCGTGCAGCGTGCCCTTGAGCAGCCAGGCGAGGGCGTTGCTCGGGTTGGCGGCCAGAGCGCGTTCGTAGCATTCCAGGGCGACGTCGAACTTCTTCAGGAGATTGACGTGCACGAAGCCGTTGATGGCGAGCGCCAGCGAATTGTCGGGGTCCATGTCGAGAGCGCGCTTGGTGCATTCCGAGGCGCGATAGGTGTCGCGTTGCGGGTCGTCCGACCAGCCCTGCTGGACGCGCAGCACATGCCAGTTGCCCAACCAGGCGATCGGCAGGGGATGGCGCACGCCGCGGTCGATCAACGCCTGCAGGAGCCGACGCGATTCCTCGAAGTCGGGCAGCGACAGACGATGCATCAGGCTGACCGCGCCCATCATCAGCGTGTAAGCCTTGAGCGTCGGCAATGGCTGGGCGCGCGAACGCAGCACATCGCGCGCCGTCACCGCGGCACCGACGGCGGCGATCAGACGGCCGACGAGCTCTTGTTCGCCCGAGACGATGCCGGCCAGATCGTCATCCAGGCTCTCGCTCCACAAGATGCGGCCGGTCTTGGTTTCAGCCAGCTCGACGTCGAGCTTCAGGCGCGTTCCACCGGCACGATAGGCGCCCGACAGCACGTAGTCGGCGCCGAGATGGGCCCTGATCTCCTGCAGCGAGGCGGCGCGGCCAGAGAAGGCGGTGGTCGACAGGCGCGACACCACCTTGAGGTCGGCCGACCGCGACAGGCGGCCGATCACCTCCTCGGCCAGGATCTCGCCGATCACACCCTGGTCGGTCGCGCCACGGCGTGAAGCGAACGGCACCACAGCGATCGACGGCACGAACTCGTCGAAACTCGCCATTTCGACCTTCGGCTGTTGGCCGGGTGGGCCGACGCGATAGGCGCGGACCGGCTCCGGAACGCCGCGCACGCAGCAGTCGCCGAGGTCCTCGATGTCGGCGTCGAGGTCGGCCGTGAGGCCGTCATGCACGTGCTGCGACACGACAATCTCGCCGGGCGCGGCGAGACTCGTCAGGCGTGCAGCAGGATCCGCGCCGCAACCCGGCACGTCGCGGGCGCCGACGGCGACATCGCTCACTTCCATGCCGGTTCTCAGCATGATCCGGCGGTCGGCGGTGCGGACGGAGTTGGCGCGGGTGCACTCCTGCTGGATGGCGAGCGCGGCCGAGATGCCCGATCGCACGTCGGCGAAGTCGAGCAGCATGCCGTCGCCCAGGCTCTTGACGAAGCGGCCGTTGTGGTCGGGCACGATATGCTTCTTCACATGGTCGACGAAATCCGGCACCGAGCCGACAATGTCGATCAGCAGGACCGCGCGCCTGGCCCACGCGACATGATGTTCTGACCGAAACCCGGACAGATCGAGCTCTGCCATTGAGACCCCAGTTAGCCGTGTGTGCGCCGCGCCAAATGACTCCATTCCGACCATAACAATCATGGCAAGGTGAGAAAGTGACAAGGCTCACACCCGGCGAAAGTGACTTTGCGCACATCCGCCCGGCAAGCACCAGGATTCCCGCCAGATACTCGTAAAATGCGGCGTGCTACGGCGACTCAGCAGCCTTGATGCGCTCTTCCAGCATGGCGCGGATCGGCGCGTCGGCTGGCAACAACGCGAGCAGCGTCTTCCAGCGGCGGGCGGCAGCGACCTTGTCGCCGGCGGCGAACGACGCCGCACCGAGATAGAACAGCGCAAGGCCATTGCGCGGCTCGGCCTTTTCCAGACGCTCGAGCACGGCGACGGCGGCGGGCGAGGGCGGCTCGCCGGGCTTGAGGCCGCGCACATGCGCCTCGGCCCAGTCGGCCAGCAGGCGGGCATCGACGGGCGCGAGCGCATCGGCCTTGGCGTAGGCGTCGACGGCGCTCGCATTCTCGCCCAGCACCTTCCAGGCGTTGGCGAGACGCAGCCAGCCGGCACGATCCTGCGGATTGTCCTTCATGCGCGCGGCGAGGCCCTCGACCATGCCGCGGATCGCCTGCTGACGCTGCTCCGGCGTCAGCGCCGCCATCGCGTCCTGCTGGTCGCGCGAGGGCTGCGGCATCGTCGGGTTGCTGGGCAGGCCTGCGGCCTGGGCGACGCGCGCCATCTCGGCGCGCAGCATCGGCAGGAAGGGTGCGTTGGGTGGGCTTTTGGCTTCGAGCTCCCGCCAGCGCTTGAGCGCGGCGGCGCTGTCGCCGAACTGCGCGTCATGCAGGCCGAGATAGTAGAGCGAGCGCGCATCGTCAGGCTGAAGGGCGATGGCCTTGTTGAAGGCCTCGATCGCGGCCGGCGTGACCGTTCCGTCGGCTTCGAGCGTCAGCGCCTCGCCCAGCGCCGATTGCGCCTCGGCGCTGTTCGGCTCGGCGGCGGCGCGCGAGCGCGCCTGCGCAACGAGTTGCGCGACGTCCATCGTCTGGTCCACCGGCGGCCTCGCGCCGGCGACGAAGGGCGCGGCCGGCAGTCCGGGATGGCCGACCTTGAGGTAGAGGCCGAGGGCCAGCAACGGGATCGCCAGGGCAAGAGCGGGCGGCAGCAGGCGATGCAAGGCGTCCGGCGGCGTCGCCGCTTTGCCTGCAGCGGAATCGGCGGCGAGGATTCGGCGCTCGATCTCGAGCCGCGCGGCGGCGGCTTCACTCTCGCTCAGTGCGCCGCTGGTGCGCTCGCGCTCGACCTCGGCGAGCTGGTCGCGGTAGATCGCAAGCTCGCCCTCGAAACGGCTGGTCGACCTCACCCGCGCGCGCAGCAACGGGATCAGCAGCGCGCCGACCGTCGCCGTCGTGAGGAGCGCAAGCAGGAATTCCAACATCAGCGGCCCAACAGGGAGCGCAGCCGTTCGCGTTCCTCGTCGCTGAGCGGCGGCAGGGGCGCGGTGGCACGACGGCGCAGTGCGGCCAGCATGATCGCGCTGGCAGCGACCAGCAACAGCAGCGGCGCGCCCAGCCACAGCACCAGCGTGCCGAGCTTGAAGGGCGGCTTAAGCAGCACATAGTCGCCATAGCGCGCGACCATGAAGTCGAAGACCTGGGCGTCGCTGTCGCCGGCGGTCAGCCGCTCGCGCACGGCGCGGCGCATGTCGCGCGCCACCTCGGCGGCCGAATCGTCGATCGACTGGTTCTGGCAGACGACGCAGCGCAACGCCTGGCCGATCTCCCGGGCCCGCGCCTCCAGTGCCGGATCCTTCAGCATTTCCGACGGGTCGACGGCGAGCGCCGGCAGGGCGAACATGATCAGGGCCATGGCGCACAGCCAGCGCCACCATTTGCTGTCATCCCGAGCGCAGCGAGGGACCTTTCTTGTGGCCCTAAAGGTCCCTCGGCCTTCGCCCTCGGGATGACAGAGTGCGTACGGTCGCATCACGAACCGCGCTTCAGGAACGGCAGGATGGTGTCGCGCACGTCCTTCTCGGTGATCGGGCCGCGGAAGTGGAAGCGCACGGTGCCGTTGCCGTCGATCAGGTAGGTCTCGGGCACGCCGCTCAGGCCCCAGTCGAGCCCGGTGCGGCCGTCGAAGTCCTGGCCGGCATAGAGGAAGGGATCGCCAAGCTTGGCGAGCCAGGCGCGCGCCTCCTCGGGCTTGTTCTTCCAGGCAATGCCGATGATGACCGCACCGTCGCGTTGGGCGAGCCGCGTTAACAGGGGATGCTCGGCAAGGCAGGGTGTGCACCAGCTCGCGAAGAAATTGACGATCGTGGGCTTGCCGGTCCGCAGCAGCGCGTCCGTGAGGGGCTTGTCGGCGTCGCGCAGCGCGCGGACATCGAGTTTCGGCGCGGGACGGCCGACCATCACCGAGCCGATCGACGCGGGATCGCGGCCGGCCATCAGCGACCAGGCAAAGAAGCCTGCCATCAGCGCCAGGGTGGCGAGCGGCAGGACGAAGAGAAGACGGCGGCTCATGGTTGGGGGCACTCATGTCTTCCGGACCGCGCGCATCCTGCGCGCTCATGAGCTTGAGCGCGCAGGAAGGTCGCGTCAGACG
>JAEZHS010000245.1 GCA_023436825.1 Pseudomonadota bacterium
GCGGCGCGGGCGTGCTGGTGCTCGAGGAACTCGAGCATGCCAAAGCCCGCGGCGCCAAGATCTACGCCGAGGTCGTGGGCTACGGCGCCACCTCGGACGGCGCCGACATGGTGGCGCCGTCCGGCGAAGGCGCCGTGCGCTGCATGAAGCTCGCTGTCGACGGCTTCCCGGGCGCGGCGCGGCGCAACGCCCCGGTCGACTATATCAACACCCACGGCACCTCCACGCCGGTGGGCGACATCACCGAGCTCGATGCCATCCGCACAGTCTTCGGCAACAACAAGCTGCCTGCCGTCAGCTCGACCAAGTCGCTGACCGGCCACAGCCAGGGTGCCACCGGCGCGCACGAGGCGGTTTATTCGCTGCTGATGCTGAAGGAAGACTTCGTCGCGGCCTCGGCCAACGTCGAGAATGTCGATCCCGGTGTCGGCGACTATCCGGTGGCGCGCCAGCGCATCGACAATGCCGGCCTGCACACCGTGATGTCGAACAGCTTCGGCTTCGGCGGCACCAACGCCTGTCTGCTCTTCTCGCGTTACGACCACTAAAAAGAAGAGGCATCATGCCCAACGACCGGACCCTCTCGGCCGCCCCCGATGCTTCCGGCGGAGGGGCGGCAAGCCCCTCCTCCACTCATACGCCGTCCAAAGCCATCGAGCTCCCCGAAGTCCCCAAATTGATGGCCGGCAAGCGCGGCCTGGTGATGGGGGTGGCCAACGACCGTTCGATCGCCTGGGGCATCGCCTCGGCGCTGCATGCGGCCGGCGCGGAGATGGCCTTCACCTACCAGGGGGCGGCGTTCGGCAAGCGCGTGCTGCCGATGGTCGCGAAGCTCGGCTCCAGGATCGTCGAGGAGGCCGACGTCGAGAACGAGGAGAGCCTCGATCGGCTGTTCGCCCGGCTCGAGAAGGAATGGGGCCGGCTCGACTTCGTGGTCCACGCGATCGCCTTCTCCGACAAGGAGGAGCTGAAGGGCCGCTACGTCGACACCACCAAGGCCAACTTCCAGCGCAGCCTCACCATCTCCTGCTATTCCTTCACCGAGATCGCGCGGCGGGCGCTGCCGTTGATGACCGAGGGCGGCAGCCTGATCACGCTGACCTACGAGGGCGCCGCGCGCGTCATGCCGTCCTACAACGTGATGGGCGTGGCCAAGGCGGCGTTGGAGGCGAGCGTGCGCTATCTCGCGGCCGATCTAGGCCCTCAGGGTGTGCGCGTGAACGCCATTTCGGCCGGACCGATGCGCACCCTGGCCGGCGCGGTGATCGGCAGTGCCCGCTATGTCTATCGCGTGTCGCGCGAGGCTTCGCCCCTGCGGCGCAATGTCGAGCTGACCGACGTCGGCGGTGCGGGCCTCTACCTGCTGTCCGACCTCAGCGCCGGCGTCACCGGAACCATCCATTATGTCGACGCGGGCTACCACGCCATTGGCATGCCGCCGTCGCAGGCGAGCGAGAACGGCAACGCGGAATAACGGCGGCAAGCCGCCATGCACGCCCGCTCCCTCTGGCGCATGGCGTTGCTTGTTGCGCTTTCGATCCTGCCCATGACCGCCGCTGCACAGACCATGATCGAGGCTGCCGAGCGCGGCGACACGGCAGCCATCGAGCGCCTGATCGTCACCGGCTCACCGGTCGATGCGCCCAATGCCGCCGGACAGACGCCGCTCCTGCTGGCGGTCCAGCGCGACCATCTTGCCGCCGCGACCCGGTTGATCGATGCCGGCGCCAACATCAACGCGCAGGCGGCGAACCAGGACACACCCTGGCTGCTCGCCGGCGCGCTCGGCCGAACGGCGATGCTGCGCCACATGCTGCCAAAGGGCCCCGATTTCTCGATCCGCAACCGCTTCGGCGGCAACGCGCTGATACCCGCCTGCGAGCGCGCGCATGTCGATACGGTCGCCTTCCTTGTGACCACGCCGATCGACGTGAATCACGTCAACAACCTCGGCTGGACCTGCCTGCTCGAGATCGTGATCCTGGGCGATGGCGGGCCGAGGCATGTCGAGGTCACGAAGCTGGTGCTGGCGGCCGGCGCCAATCCCAACATCGCCGACCGCGACGGCGTCTCGCCGCTACAGCATGCCCGTCGTCGCGGCCAGCAGGAGGTCGCGGCCTTGATCGAAGCGGCAGGAGGGCGGTAGCCCGTCGAGCTTCATCGGCGCTACACTCCACTCATGCGCCCGATCGCCCTGCTTCTTCTTGCCTGCAGCATCGTGTGTGGCGCGGTGCCGTCGATCGCCATCGCCGAACCGCTTACACCGGTGCGCTTCCAACAGATCCTCGCCACCGCCAAGGCATATGCGGCGGACCGCACGCTGATCTTCTACTGCATCCGCGATGAACCGGGGATGCTGCCCTTCAACTACCTCGTCATCCACACCGAGACCGAGGCCGCACTCAACAAGCTCAAGGCGGTGGGCAGCGAGGCCAAGCAGAACGCCGAGCTGGTGGAGGCCGTGATGGCCAATGTTCGCTACCCTGCAGCCGGCGCCAGCGACTCGGCGATGGACGCCGAATGCAAATCAAAGAACGTAAAGCAAAGCTATTTCACGTTCTCCGGCCCGCTGATCACGCCGCTCGACAAGCGGCCGCCGTTCGACATCCTGAAGTAAGGTCGCTTCGGATCATCGTCCTGCGCCGATGATCTGAACGCTTCGTATGACGCTTTCGGCGAATTGCCGTTGCTCGGGCGAATTGCCGGCGTGCTGCAGCATGGTCGCAGAGCCGTGGCGACGTTCGCCGATTCGCACGATCGTGAACCTCAACTGCAGGAGCTCGCCCTTTCCGTTCTTCATCGTCGACTCGAACGAGAGGCCCGAGAGGCCCGAGATCGACGCCGGCGTCTTGTCGGCCGGTGCTGCAATACCCGCAGCCAGGAGCATTACCCTGGCGATATCCTCGAGTGACCCGCTGTCAGCCCCAAAGGAGAGGACGATCGACGTCGATCTGTCCTGGCTGACGGCAACGAGAGCGTTGTCGGCACCGACGCTGTAGGTCCAGTCGTCGGGAACCTGCACGGTGAAGGCCGGCAAGCCGCGGGCCGGATGTCGCAGCTCGCGAGCCGACGCTGCAGCAGCGATCGCAACGCAGAGAAGAACCGCTGCCAGGCGGCCGAAGAGAACCGCGAGTTTCATGTGCGAGACACTACGCATTGCGGCACTATTGCGCCACCATGACTGCGGACCGCCTCATCCTGCACGGCAGCTTCACCTCGAGCTCGAGCTACAAGCCGATGCTCTTCCTGGCGCTGAGCGGCCTGCCATTCTCGTTTCGCACCGTCAATCTCAAGAACGGCGTGCAGAAGGAGGCAGCCCACCTCGCGATCAACCGCTATGGCCAGGTCCCGGTGCTGCGCCACGGCGATCTCACGCTGGTGATGTCGAACGTGATCCTCGACTATCTCGCGCGGACCACCGGCCATTTCGAGCCCAGGACGGAGCAGCATCGCTGGCAGGCCCGCGAATGGCTGTCCTGGGAGAACGACGCCGTCACCAACGTGGCGCGCGTCCGCCATTTCGCCCGCTTCCGCCCCGACGTGTCGCAGGACATCGTGAGCTTCTTCCGCCCGCTTGCCGAGGCTGCGCTCGATTTCGCCGACAAGGCGCTCCAGGGCCGCGAATGGCTGGTGGGCGATGCCTGCTCGATCGCCGACATCGGCTGCTGGGGCCGCATGGTGTTCGCGGCCGAAGGCGGCCTGTCGCTCGACGCGCGACCCAATCTCGCCGCGTGGCGCGACCGGATGATGGCAATGCCGGGCTTTGCCCTGCCCTACGATCTCATTCCGAAGAAGGACGCCGAGTTCGCCGGCGCCGCGCCACGGTAGCAACGGCGCGAGGCGACGACGCCGGTTGTCAGTCCGCTGCGGCGACGCCGCCGCGCAGGCGGCCGGTCGTTGCGACGTCGACGATGCCGGTCGCGGCGTCGACGGCGACGCCGTAGACCTCGCGCGCGGCAGTAACGCTCACCACACCGTCCAGCACGTCGCGCGCCACGGCCGCCGGATCGCGCTGCCGCGGATCGCCCCAGCCGCCGCCGCCGGCCGAGCGCACCTTGAAGACCGGGTTGCGCAGCGACCGCTTGCCGTAGGGCGGCAGGTCGTTCACGAGCTGGCCGTCGCTGGCGATCGTCATGTCCGCGCCCGCACCCTCGCCACCGCCGTTGACACCGAAGGCGGCGGCGTAAGTCAGGCCTTCGCTGCGGAAGGACTGCACCACGTCGCCTGCGACCTCGGCTTCGTACTCCACGCCGGCGCCGCCACGACGCTCACCTGGGCCGGCGCTGTCGCAGCGAATCTCATGGCGGTGGATACGGATGGGATAGAGCCGCTCGTAAGCCTCGACATTGGGCACGGTCAACCCGCCCAGCGCGCCGATCAGGCCGATCTGGTGGAAGCCGTCGCGTTCGGCAACGGCGCCGGCACCCGACAGCGCATTCCAGTGATAGAGCACATAGGGCTCGTCCGCCGCGTTGCGGCCGGTACTGATGCCGTGCACCGTCTTCCCCCAGCCGGCGCAGGCGCGTCGCGGATCGGCCTTGGCCAACGCCTTCCAGATCGCGTGCACGATCTCGTGGCCCATGTACATGGTACTCATGGTCTGCGGCGCCGGCGCGTTGGGATTGATCAGCGTTCCCGGCGGCAGGATCAGGCGCGCCGAGCGGAACGTGCCCTCGTTGATCGGGATATCGCCGCCCAGGAACGAGGCGAGGCCGACATAGGTCAGCGAGTGAGTGTTGGCGATCGGGCTGTTCTTGAAGCCCCGCATCTGCGGATCGGTGCCGGTGTAGTCGACCGTCAGGCTGTCGCCCTCGATCGTCAGCGTGACATGGATGTTGAACCGGCCGGGAGCGAAGCAGTCGTTGTCGGTGTGCTCGTCGCCTTCGTAGACGCCGTCGGGCAACGAGGCGATGACCTGGCGGAAGCGTGCATCGGCATGGTCGAGCACTGCGTCGAAGATGTCGGCGATCGCGGCGGCGCCGAGCTCTGCGCCCAGCGTCACGATGCGGTCGCCGCCCACCCGTGTCGCACCGATCATCGCCTGCAGGTCGCCGTCGAGCAGCTCGGGCGTGCGGCTGTTGAGCAGCAGGAGCTGCCACACGTCGCGGCGGATCTCGTTCTTCTCCACGACGCGGATCGGCGGCAGACGGATGCCTTCGTGGAAGATCTCCGTCGCCTCGCCGTTGTAGGTGCCGGGCGCGCCGCCGCCGATGTCGGACTGGTGGGCGCGGGCGCAGGCGAAGGCGACCAGCCGACCGCCGACGAACACCGGGCTGGCGATGACCCAGTCGGGCAGGTGGTTGCCGCCGGCGACGTAGGGATCGTTCATCAGGAAGGCGTCGCCTTCGGAGATGTCGTCGCCGAAGGCCGCGACCAGCGCGCGGACGGCGAAGCCGCCGCCCGCGGCATGGGCCGGCAATCCCTCGGCCTGGCTGATGATGTGGCCATCGCGGCCGGTGATGAAGCAGGTGAAGTCGTGCGCCTGACTGAAGATCGGGCTCAGTGCCGTCTGCTGCATCACCCAGCCCATCTGCCGGCAGATATGGTCGAGACGGTTCTGGGTCAGCGCGAGGAGGACGGGATCGACGTTTCGCTTGTCCATGGGCTCACCTCAAGTCGATTACATAGTTGCCGGCCTTGTCGACGCTGACATGGTCGCCGGGACCGGCATAGAGGGTCATCGTGTGTTCCTCGATGACCAGCGGTCCTGACAGTTCGTGTCCAGCGCCGAGGTCGGCGCCGCGATAGACCGGCACATCGGCCCAGCCTGCGCCCTTGTCGATGAAGACGCGGCGCGTCTCGGCGGCACGCGGCGTCGCCGCGGCCTGCTCCCGTTTGGGCACGGCGAGCGCGGAGGCCGGCAGCGTCGCCACAACACGCAGGGCGGCGATGCGGATCGGCGTGATGGGCTTGATATGGCCGTAGAGCCGCCGGTGCTCTGCCTCGAACCGGCCCTTGAGCGCGGCGACGTCGTCCAGGCCGGGATCGTAGTCGACCTGAACCGACCGCATCTGGCCCTTGTAGACGAGATCGGCCACGCAGCGCAGGGAGACGGGTGACGTCGACGATTCGGCACCGATCTCCTCAGTCGCGGCCGCGGCGAGCTCGGCGAAGGCGGCGGGCAGCTTCGCGAGGGCCTCGTCGCCCAGCGGCGCATCGAACACGCGATAGAGATCGTGACGGATGTCGCTGTCGAGCATGCCCAGCGCGCAGAAGGCGCCGGCGTGGCGGGGAACGTAGACCCGCCGGCAGCCCAGCATGCGGCCCACCGTGGCGCCGTGCATCGGGCCTGCGCCACCGGCCGCGATCAGCGTGTAGCGCGCAGGGTTGAGGCCGCGCTTGACGCTGATCTCCTCGACGGCATGCAGCAGGTTCTGCTCGAGGAGCTGCACGATGCCGATCGCCGCTTCCTCCACGTCGAGTCCGAGCGGGCCGGCGACCCGGTCGGCGCAGGCGGCCCGTGCCCGCTCGGCGTCGATCACGACCGAGCCGTCGCCGATCGGTCCGGCGCGCCTGCGGCCGAGCACGACCAGCGCATCGGTCGTCGTGGCATCGCTGCCGCCGCGACCGTATGCGGCAGGCCCCGGTGCCGCCCCCGCGCCCTGCGGTCCGCAGCGCAGCAGGCCCGCCTCGTCAACCCGGGCGATCGTGCCTCCGCCGGCGCCGACGGTGTGGATGTCGATGGCCGGCAGGCCGACATGGTGGCCGCCGATTCCGAAGCCGTCGATGAGCTGCGCGCGGCCCGATTGCAGCATGCTGACGTCGCAGCTCGTGCCGCCGATTTCCATGGTGATCAGGTTGTCGCTGCCGCATAGACGCCCGTAGTAGCGCATGGCGCCGATGCCGGCCGCCGGGCCGGACAGGCAGAGGCCGACCGGCGCACGCGCCACGCGGCTGAGCCCAATGGCGCCGCCGTTGCTCTGGATCAGCGCCACTTCACCGCCGAAGCCGAGATCGCGCAGCCGTTCGCCCAGCGCCTCCAGATAGGCGATGACGCGGCGGCGGATGTAGGCGTCGATGACCGTGGTCGAGCCGCGTTCGTATTCGCCCACGATCGGCGCCAGACGAGAAGACAGCGACACCGAGATCTGCGGCGCCACGCTGCGGATGATCTCGGCGGCCTCTTCTTCGTGGCGGCCGTTGGCATAGGCGTTGATGAAGCAGATGGCGACGGTCTCGACACCGCGTTCGGCGAATGCCGCTACCGCGTCCCGCACGTCGTCGGCCGACAGCGGCACCAGTTCCTGTCCCCACGCGTCGAGGCGCCCGCGCACGCCAAGCCGCAGGTAGCGCGGCACCAGAGGCTCGGCGAACGGCGTCCGATGGTCCCACGGATTCTCGCGGATGCTGCGCCGGATCTCGACGCTGTCGCGGAAGCCCGCGGTCGTCAGCATGCCGATCCTGGCGCCCTTGCGCTCCAGCACGGTGTTCGTGGCGATAGTCGAGCCGTGCACGAACCAGCCGCAGCGGCCGAGCAGCTCGGGCACCGTGATGCCGAGGCCGGCGGCCGCGGCGGCCACGGCATCGAGCACGCCCTGGCTGGGATCGCTCGGCACCGACGGCACCTTGAAGACATCGATGGTGCCGTCGGGCTGCTCGACGACGAGATCGGTGAAGGT
Organism: Pseudomonadota bacterium; assembly: GCA_023436825.1. The sequence continues at coordinate 7,620 of JAEZHS010000245.1, forward strand.
GCCGCCGACATCGACGCCGATACGGGTGGCGGCCGGGCCGCGGGGAACTGACGCTTCGGGCATGACGATCACGGGCGATAGGGGAACGTCGTGCTGCCGCCACGGGTCACCGGAACGGGCTTGCCGTAGTCGCGCTGCAGGCCGAGCTGCTCGAAGTAGTCCTTGAAGCGCGGCATGAACGGGTTGCGGTTGCGCTCCTCGAAGTAGGGCAGCAACGGCTCGAACCAGTCGAAGATCCGGCGCAGCTCCTTCACCGGCTCTTCGGAGACGTCGACCCGCAGGTCGCAGCGCGGGACGATCTGCTCGCCGAAGCTCAGGATCGCAGCGGAGGTCTGGCCGATCGTCTCGCCGCCGGCGTCGCGACCGGCTTCGACGGCGCGCATCAGGCGAGCTTCCAGGATGTCGGACTCCTTCTCATGGAAGGCTTCGGCGATGGCCTCGACGACCTGCGGGCCGGCCACCACGTTGCCCATGGCGACGAAGTTCTCGCCGTGGATATGGCCCGCCCACGGCCCGTTGGCGTCGCCGGTGAAGGCGGCAGACCGGCCGTCGGCATCGACGATGCCGATCTGGCGCTTGCCCGGCCAGTCGTCGCTCGACGTGACCTCTGCGATGACCCCACGCGGGCTGTAGCCCTGCTCGAGCAATTTCAGCGCAAACACGCCCAGCCGCGGCTCGGCGATGGCCTGCATGCCGACGGCACCGGCATGCGAGGCGAAGGAGCAGCGTTGGCCGATGGCCGGCGAGCTGGTGGCCAGGGCGATGCCGCGATGGCCGGTGCGCGTGCATCGACCGACGATAGTGAACGTCATGGTGTTTTCCTGGTCTATGGTTGGTTTCCCGGCAGCGCGAGCGCGTCCGCATCGCGCCATCCAAACTCGATCGTGTCGCCGGCGCCGACTTCGGACAGGCCGGGACTGTCGATGGTGAGCGTCGTCCCGCCGGCCTCGAGCGCGAGCCGCGTCAGCGAGCCCAGGAAGGAGCGTGATCGCACGACGCCGCGACCGCGCGCGCAGCCCGCCGGGATCGACTGCCCGATGAGGATGGCTTCGGGCCGCACCGCGACCATGATGGCGCTGCCGGCCGCCGCGGCGTCGGCGCGTACCGTGAACTCGCCGACCGCGCTCAAGACCCTGAGCCCCGACGGCGTCGATGCCACGACGTGCGCCGGCAGGAGGTTGGTCTCGCCCACGAAGTCGGCCACGTAGGCGCTGACCGGGCGACGGTAGATCTCCTCCGGCGTGCCGATCTGGGCGACGCGGCCTTTCTCCATGACAACGATGACATCGGAGAGGTTCATCGCCTCTTCCTGGTCGTGGGTGACATAGATGAAGGTGATGCCGACATCGCGCTGCAGCGCCTTGAGTTCGGTCTGCATGCGCTTGCGCATCTTGAGGTCGAGCGCGCCCAGCGGCTCGTCGAGCAGCAGGACTCGCGGGCGGGTCACCAGCGCGCGCGCCAGGGCGACGCGTTGCTGCTGGCCGCCCGAGAGCTGGCGTGGGTACTTGCCGGCCTGGTCGGCGAGGCCGAGCGTGCCCAGCATGGCCTCGACGCGGCTCGCGATCTCCGGCTTGGCGAGGCCATCCATCCTGAGGCCGAAGGCGACGTTGCGGGCCACCGTCATGTGCGGGAACAGCGCATAGCTCTGGAACACCATGCGGGTATGCCGCGTCGTCTCGTCCCGGCCGACCGGCTAGCCGGTCACCAGCACCTCGCCGTCATCGGCCAGCTAGAACGCGCCGATGATGCGCAAGGTCGTGGTCTTGCCGCAGCCCGACGGGCCGAGCAGCGTCACGAATTGCCCGCGCGCGACATCGAGGTCGACACCGGCCACGGCCTCGAAGCGGCCAAAGCGCTTGACCACGCCTCGAAGTCGGACGTCAGGTTGTTCGTTGCTGCCCGGCATCATGCGCGCCTCAGGCCGCCTTCACTTCGTTCCAGATCTCGTTCCAGCGCGACTTGTCCTTGGGGATGTCCTTGAAGGTGAGGCGCGAGACGTTCTTGGGATCGATGCCGAGATCCTTGACCAGTTCCGGCTCGAGACGGTCGACGGCGGCCTTCGACGCCGGCGCATAGCGCGTGGTGCGGGCCATGAACTCGCCGTACTCGGGGCTCAGCGTGAAGTTGGCGTAGTCCTGCACCAGCTTGAGCTTCTGGGTGCCCTTGACCGGCGTGATCGCCTCGCTCCAGCCGATGGCGCCTTCCTTGGGCCACACCCAGCCGGCATCGACGCCCGCCTTGCGCAGCGGCGCGATCACGGCGAGGAACGTCCAGGCGGCGACAACCTCGCCCGAGGCCAGCATGTTCTGCACGTCGGCGACGTTCTTCCAGTAGGCGCGCAGCAGCGGCTTCTGGGAGATCAGCAGCTTCTTGACCTCCTGCAGCTCCTTCTCCTCCATGGCGTAGGGCTGCTTGATTCCGAGCTTGAGCGCGCCGACGCCCAGCGAATCCTCCGGCTCATCGCGCATCGCGAGGCGACCCTTCCACTTGGGATCGAACAGGACGTCGAGCGAATCGACGTCACCCGTCACCTTGCGGTTGAAGGCGATGGCGTTGGCGCCCCAGACGAAGGGCACGCCGTACAGCTTGCCGTCGACCGTCCATTGCGGCTGGTTCTGGAACTCGGTGAAGAGCGTCTTGGTATTGGTCAGGCTCGCCCGATCGATCGGGTCGATCAGGCCGGCCTTGGCCGCCGGCGCGATGTAGTTCTGGACCGGCACGATCATGTCGTAGAGCTTGGTGCCGCCGCCGCGCAGCTTGGCCATCATCTCGTCGGAGCTGCTGTAGAACGTCGGCTTGAGGTCGATGCCGACCTTCTTCTTGGCGTCCTCGACGAACGGCCCCTCGCCCCAGGTCGACCAGGTGAAGTAGTTGAGCAGGCGCTCCTGGGCGACGGCGCGGCCGGCGGTGCCGGCCATCGCCGAGGCGCCGAGGCCGGCGGCGCCCAGGGCGCGCAGCACGCCGCGCCGCGACATGCCGGCGGGCAAGAGCAGATTGAGGTCGAGTTTCTCGGTCATCACGGTTCTCCTGACGTGTCGAAGTGGCTCACTGTCTTGAAGCGGCGGTCATTCTCGCGCGCCGTATTGCGATTTCGGCGATCACCGCCATCACGCAGCTCACGACGATGGTGAGTGTCGCGATCGCGTTGATCTCGGGCGTGATGCCGAAGCGCAGCATCGACCAGATCAGCATGGGCAGCGTGTTCTCGGTGCCGGTCGTGAAGAAGGTCACGACGACCTCGTCGAACGACAACGTGAAGGAGATCAGCGCGGCAGCCAGGATCGCCGGCGCCAGCAGCGGCAACGTGATCTCCAGGAAGATCGTGAGCGTGCCGGCACCCAGGTCGCGCGCCGCCTCCTCGACCGAGGGGTCGAAGCCGACCAGGCGCGCCGAAATGATGAGGAAGACGTAGGGGAAGGCGACGATCGAGTGACCGACGATGACGGTGACCAGCGACAGGTCGATCTGCACGACGTTGTAGAAACTCAGCAACGCGATGCCGAGGATGAGGTGAGGCACCATCATCGGCAGGCCGGCGGCGGACCGCAGCACCGTGCGCCAGCGCGCGCCGTAGCGATGGACGCCGGTGGCCATGGCCACCCCGAGTGCGGTCGCCAGCACGACCGTGGCCGCCGCCACGATGAAGCTGTTGATCAGCGCCGAGCGGAAGGCATCGTTGCCGGCAAGGCGCCCGTACCAGTCGAAGGTGAAGCCCTGGAGGGGGAAGATGCTGATCTCGGACGTGTTGAAGGAGAACAGCACGACCAGGAACAGCGGCGCGAACAGGAATAGGATGACCAGCGCCGTCCAAGCGCCGAACAGCGGCGTGCTCGGGATGCGTCCTCTGGCCATCAGGCGACTCCGGCCGGGCGGCCGGCCCGCAGCAGGGCCACGGCCACGAGCAGGATGATGGCCATGATCGCCAGCGCCATCGCCGAGCCCAGCGGATATTCGAAGGCGACGCCGAACTGTTGGGCGACGATGCTGCCGATCAGGATGCTGCGCGTGCCGCCCAGCAGCTCGGGGGTCACGAACGAGCCCATGGCCGGGATGAAGACGAACAGACAGCCGGTCGCCACGCCGGGCAGGCTGAGCGGCAATGTGACGTGGAGGAAGGTCCGCCAGCGGCCGCCGCCGAGATCCTTGGCCGCCTCGAACAGGCTGGGGTCCAGCTTCTCCAGCACCGAGTACAGCGGCAGGATGAGATACGGCATATAGATGTGGACGAGCGCCAGGGTGACGGCGAAGTCGCTGTAGAGCAGCCAGGAGATCGGCTCGCTGGTGAGGCCCACGGCCTGCAGCGCCTGGTTGACCGCTCCCTTGGTGCCGAGGATCAGCATCCAGGCATAGGTGCGCACCAGATAGCTCGTCCAAAGCGGCAGGATGACGAGCACCAGCAAGGTCAGGCGGAACCGCCGCGTCTTGCGCGCCAGATAGTAGGCGACGGGGTAGCCGACGATCAGCGAGATGGCCGTGACAAGCAGCGAGATCTTGATCGTCCGCCAGAAGACACCGACGTACAGCGGCCGGATCAGCTTCTCGTAGTTGGCGAGCGTGAAGTCGGCGACGATCTCGTAGTCGACGACGCGCCAGAAGCTCAGCAGCACGATGGTGACCATCGGCAGGACGAAGAAGAGGCCGACCCAGAGGCCGGGCACGCCGAGGAAGGCCGTCGCGGCGATAGCGCGGCGTGTCATGCTGCGGAATCGATCGTCTGGATGGATGCGCCGTCGACTGCGTCCTGGTAGCCGAGCTCGCCCGACAGCGCCGCGGCGGCCTGACGGACCATCGCCACGAACTGCGGCAGCCGGCCGTCGGTCATGCGCAGCGACGGCGCGGAGATGACGAGGCTGTACGGGACCTTGCCGTCGGCGTCGCGCACGGGCGCGCCGACCGAGCGGGCGCCCGGCGTGATCTCGGCATCGCTGAAGCCGTATCCCTGAAGGCGGATGCGGGCGAGTTCGCGCCGCAGCTCATCGGGAGACGTGATCGTCCTGTCCGTGAAGCGCCGCAGCGTCCCGGCCTCGACCAGGGCGTCGACGAAGGTGTCGGGCTGGAACGCCAGGATCACCTTGCCGACACAGCCGGCGTTGAGCGGGAAGCTCTCGCCCGGGCTGATGGTGAAGCGCATCGATTGCGGGCTGTCGACGCTGGCGAGGCAAACGCCGTGATCGTCCTGCAGCACGCACAGGCTGACCGTCTCCCGGCTCTCCTCGACCAGACGCTGGAGGAACGGGCGCGCGATGGTCAGCACGTCGTTCGCGCGCTCGGCGCGGCGGCCCAGCGAAACCATGGCGGGCGCCAGCCGGAAGCTGCTGGTGCGCTCGTCCTGCCGAAGCAGGCCGCCACGGGTGAGGGTCACAAGCAGCCGGTGGACGACGCTCTTGTGCAGCCCGAGCTCGCGGGCGAGCGCGGAGGTGGACCATTCGTCCGCCCGGGCGAACGCGCGCAGCACCGTGATGGCGCGCTGAACAGACTGGACTTCACCCGGGACCGACATTCACATTGTCTCACAGTAAGAGACGGCGTCTCACTATTGGAACAGTACGAAGTCGAACGCCTCCATGTCAAATGCATTGATTATGCAGTGAGATTCGAGGCGCGCCGGCCGGATTAGCCGACGACGATATCCATCGATGTGGTGAGCGCTCCGACCTCGATGCCGGGCGCCGGCGAGAGCTTCATCTCGACCAGCGCGCGCTGCCTGGGATCGCGGATGCCGCGGAACACGCCATCGCGTTCGTTGCCAGGATCGCCCGCGACGTAGAACTGGCTGGTCAGGGTGCGTCCGGTCGAGGTCGCGACCTTGAAATGGATATGCGGAGAACGGCCGGCATAGGCGACGGGCTTCAGCGTGCGGAAGCTGTAGCGGCCATCGGTCTTGACCAGCAGACGGCCATAACCCTGGAATGCCGAATCGCGCTTATCGCGGCCGGGCTGGCGTGGATGGTCGTAGATCCCTTGCGCGTCGCATTGCCAGATCTCGACCAGTGCGCCGTCGACCGGCTTGCCGTCGAGGTCAAGCACACGGCCTTCCAGATGCAGCACGGTGCCCATCGCCCGCGCCTGCTGGCCGCGCACCTGGACCAGGTCGTTGTCCATGTCGGCCGGGAACGACGTCGGATAGAACGGCCCCTCCGTCTGCTGCGGCGTGGCGACCAGGCCTGCCGCGCGAGCGGGGGTGAATGGCAACAGGCTGGCGCCCGCGCCGGCGAGCAGAAGTCTGCGGGAAGGCGTCTTCATGCCGCCATTCCACCAAACAAAAACGGCGGCGCGAAGGCCGCCGTTCTCGTTACCGTTCAGTGGCTTACTCGCCGGCAGCCGGGGCCGGCGCCGCGTCCTCGCGCGGCTTGTTCGAAATGTCCTCGCCCGTCTGCTGGTCGACCGCCTTCATGCTGAGGCGGACCTTGCCGCGGTCGTCGACGCCCAGGACCTTGACCTTCACCTGGTCGCCTTCCTTGACCACGTCGGTGACCTTGGCGACGCGACGCGGCGCCAGCTCGGAGATGTGGACCAGGCCGTCGCGGGCGCCCAAAAAGTTCACGAAGGCGCCGAACTCGACGGTCTTCACGACCTTGCCGTTGTAGACCACGCCCACTTCCGGCTCGGCGACGATGCCCTTGATCCAGTCGATCGCGGCTTGGCCCTGCTTGGCGTCGACCGCGGCGACCTTGATGGTGCCGTCGTCCTCGATGTCGATCTTGGTGCCGGTGGTCTCGGTGATCTCGCGGATCACCTTGCCGCCGGTGCCGATCACTTCGCGGATCTTGTCCTTGGGGATGGTGAACTGGGTGATGCGCGGCGCGTTCTGGCTGACCGAGTCACGCGCCCCGCCCAGGCCCTTGGCCATCTCGCCCAGGATGTGGAGGCGGCCGTCCTTCGCCTGGCCGAGCGCCACCTTCATGATCTCCTCGGTGATCGAGGTGATCTTGATATCCATCTGCAGGGCGGTGATGCCCTTCTCGGTGCCGGCGACCTTGAAGTCCATGTCGCCCAGGTGATCCTCGTCACCCAGGATGTCGGACAGGACGGCAAAGCGATCGCCTTCCTTGATCAGGCCCATGGCGATACCCGCCACCGGACGCTCCATCGGCACGCCGGCATCCATCAGCGACAGCGAGCCGCCGCACACCGAGGCCATCGAGGACGAACCGTTGCTCTCGGTGATCTCCGACACGATGCGGATCGTGTACGGGAACTTGTCCTTGCCCGGCAGCAGCGGACGCAGCGCACGCCAGGCGAGCTTGCCGTGGCCGATCTCGCGACGGCCGGGCGAGCCCATGCGGCGCACCTCGCCGACCGCATACGGCGGCATGTTGTAGTGCATCATGAAGCTCTCGCGGTACTCGCCCTCGAGCGCGTCGATGATCTGCTCGTCCTGGCCGGTGCCCAGAGTGGCCACGACCAACGCCTGGGTCTCGCCGCGGGTGAACAGCGAGGAACCGTGGGCGCGCGGCAGAACGCCGACCTCGGCAACGATCGGACGCACCGTCTTGGTGTCGCGGCCGTCGATGCGCTTGCCGGTGTCGAGGATGGCGCCGCGCACGACGTCGGCCTCAAGATTGCCGAACTGCTCGCCGAACACGGCCAGCGCCGCCTCGTCACCTTCGAACAGCGCCTTGGCGGCGGTCTTGACGTCGCTGACCTTGGCCTGGCGAGCGAGCTTCTGGGTCTCGGCATAGGCCTCGGCCATCTTGGCCCGCATCTCGGCCTTCAGGCGGTCGGACACGGTCTTGGCGGCCTCCGGCGGATCGCTGAGCGGCAGCGGCTCCTTGGCGGCGTGCTCGGCGAGCTGGATGATGGCGTCGATCACCGGCTGGAACGAACGATGGCCTTCCATCACGGCCGACAGCATCGCGGCCTCGTCGAGCTCCTTGGCCTGCGACTCGACCATCAGCACGCCTTCCCGGGTGCCGGCGACGACGAGATCGAGGTCGCTCTTCTCGGTCTGCTCGAGGGTTGGGTTGATGATGTACTTGCCGTCGATGTAGCCGACGCGGGCGGCGCCGATCGGGCCCATGAAAGGCACGCCGCTGATGGTGAGCGCGGCCGACGTGGCGACCATCGACACGATGTCGGGATCGTTCTCCATGTCGTGCGCCAAGGTCGTGATCACGACCAGCGTCTCGTTCTTGTAGTTCTCGTGGAACAGCGGCCGGATCGGACGGTCGATCAGGCGGGAGGTCAGCACCTCCTTCTCCGACGGCCGGCCTTCACGCTTGAAGAAGCCGCCCGGGATCTTGCCGGCGGCGAACGCCTTCTCCTGGTAATTCACGGTCAGCGGGAAGAAATCGAGGCCCGGCTTGGGCTTCTTCTCGAACACCACGGTGGCCAGCACCGTGGTGCCGCCGTACGTCGCGAGGACCGCGCCGTCCGCCTGGCGCGCGATCTTGCCGGTCTCGAGGATCAGCTTGCGGCCGGCCCAGTCCAGCTCCTTGCGGAACACTTGAAACATGTCACTCATATCCATCTTCCTTTCCTACACGGCCTCCGCCCCCGTCTGGCGGCGCCGCCCACCGATGCCCTTGCATCGGCAGGACCGGGCCGGGCCTTTGCTCTCGCCCCTGCCCTCCCGGTTACTTCGAAAGTCGCGTCAGCCGGCCGAACTGTTACGGGGACCGGACGACGC
>JAEZHS010000259.1 GCA_023436825.1 Pseudomonadota bacterium
GCTGCGGGGGGGGTGGTGGGGGCGTCTTCCGGGGAGGGAGGGGTCATGGGCCATGGCACGGGTGCTCATGACCCCTCCGCCCGCTTCGCGGGCACCTCCCCTCGCAAGCGAGGGGAGGCAATGAGCGACAGCAACCACTGCAGCCAGGGCCGCGGCATGTTCACCAGCGCACCGGAGAACAGGATCATCAGGCCCTGGATCACCAGCACCATCTCGCGCGTGATGCTCGGGATCTCGAAGGCGAGCTCCGCGCCGCCCTGCTGCAGGGCGCCGAACAGCAGGGCCGCCAGCACGATGCCGACGGGATGGCTGCGGCCCATCAAGGCGACGGCGATGCCGGCGAAGCCGTAGCCTGCCGGGAAATCGAGCACGATGCGCTGGTGCACTCCCATCAGCTCGTTGACGCCGACGAAGCCCGCCAGCCCGCCCGAGATGCACATGGCGAGCATGGTCATGTGCCGGAGGTTCGTGCCGGCATAGACCGCGGCCTCGCGGTTATGGCCCATGGTGCGCAGCGCATAGCCCCACGGGGTGTGCCACAGGAATACCCAGACGCCGATGCAGCACAGCACCGCCAGCACGATCGAGAGGTTGAGCGCCGAGGGCGCCACCTGGATGCCGATGGCGGCGAGCGTGTCCTGCATCGACGGCAGCTTGCCCGAAGCCGCGAAGTTGCGGCTCTGCGGCGTCATCGAGCCGGGCGCGATCAGCACGTTCACCATCAGGTAGACCATCAGGGCCGCGGCCAGGAAATTGAACATGATGGTGGTGATGACGATGTGGCTGCCCCGCCAGGCCTGCAGCCAGGCGGGCACGGCAGCCCACGCCGCGCCGAACAGCGCCGCCGCCAGGATGGCCAGGGGGATCATCAGCGGCCCCGGCAGGTAGCGGTCGAGGGCGAGGATCGCCAACCCGCAGCCCAGGCCGCCGATATAGGCCTGGCCCTCGCCGCCGATATTGAACAGGCCGGCATGGAAGGCGACGGCGACGGCGAGCCCGGTGAAGATGAAGTTGGTCGTGTAGTAGAGCGTGTAGCCGATCGATTCGGATGAGCCCACCGCGCCCACCACCAGGAGGCTCAGTGCATGGAAGGGATCGACGCCGATGATGCGCACGATGATGCCGACGGTGACGAAGGCGAGCGCGATGTTGACCAGCGGCAGCGCCACGATCTCGGCCCAGGCCGGCAGCGGGCGGCGCGCCCTCACGTCCCTGTCTCCCGGGCCCCTGTCTCCTGGGTATGCGCTCCCGCCATCATCAGGCCGAGCGTGCGCTCGTCGGCGCGGCCGGCCGGCATCTCGCCGGTGATGCGGCCGGCGAACATGACCACGATGCGGTCGGCGAGCGACAGGATCTCGTCCAGCTCGACCGAGACCACCAGCACCGCGCAGCCCTTGTCTCGGATCTTCACCAGCTCGCGATGGATGAATTCGATGGCGCCGATATCGACGCCGCGCGTCGGCTGGCCGACCAGCAGCACCTTGGGCTCGCGCGCCATTTCGCGCGCAAGCACCAGCTTCTGCTGGTTGCCGCCGGAGAAATTCGACGAGCGCAGCGTCGGCGCACGCGGCCGCACGTCGAAGCGGTCCATCAGCGTCGCGCAATGGCGGCCGACCGCCGGCCCGTCGAGCAGGTAGTTCCGACAGAACGGCGGCTCGGCCTGGTAGCCGAGAATGGACGTCTCCGAGGCCTGGAAGGCGGCCACCAGGCCCTGGCGCAGGCGGTCCTCGGGCACATGCGCCAGGCCCAGCGCACGCATTTCTGCCGGATCGGTGGGGTGATGGGCATCGATCGCCCGCCCGCACACGGTCAGCTTGCCGCCGGTCGGCCGGCGGATGCCGGAGAGGATCTGCAGAAGCTCGGTCTGGCCGTTGCCCGAGACGCCGGCGATGCCGACGATCTCGCCGGCGCGCAGCTCGAGGTCGACATTGTCGAGCAGCCGCACGCCGCGGTGATCGACCAGGCTGAGCTTCTCGGCCGCGAGCAGCACCTCGCCCGGTTCGGGCGCGGCCTTGTCGAGCTGCAGGCGCACCTTGCGGCCGACCATCAGCTCCGCCAGCTCCTCGGGATTGGTCTCCAGGGTGCGGCGGTCAGCGACGATCGCGCCCTGGCGCATGATATAGACATGGTCGGTCGCGGCCATGATCTCGCGCAGCTTGTGGGTGATCAGCACGATGGTGACGCCGCGCTCCTTCAGCGTCGCCAGGATGCGGAACAGCCGATCGGTCTCCTGCGGCGTCAGCACGGCACTCGGCTCGTCCAGGATCAGGATATTGGCGCCGCGGAACAGCACCTTCAGGATTTCCACGCGCTGCTGCTCGCCGACCGACAGATCGGCGATCCTGGCGTCTGGATTGACAGTTAGGCCGTACTCACGCGCCAACCGTTCCAGCTCGGCGCGCGCCGCGGCGAGGCCGCCCGCCAGCAGTGGCCCGCCCTCGGCGCCCAGCACCAGGTTCTCCAGAACCGTGAAGGTATCGACCAGCATGAAGTGCTGATGGACCATGCCGATGCCGTGGGCGATCGCATCGTGCGGGCTCTCCATGCGCACGGCCTGGCCGTCGATACGGATCTCGCCCGCGTCGGCGCGATAGAGGCCGTAGAGGATGCTCATCAGCGTCGACTTGCCGGCGCCGTTCTCGCCGACGATGCCGGTGATGGCGCCCTTGGCGATGGCCAGCGACACGCCGCGTACGGCATGCACGCTGCCGAACGACTTCTGGATGCCTGAAAGCTCAATGGCGGGGATTGCAGCCATCACCCACCACCGGGGCCATAAACAAGAACCACGGTTATATCACGTCTTGTCCGCAAGAGCAAGAACGATCCGGCCATCGATAACGACACTTGTTTTTTGGCGGACCATAGAGCGCCAAAAAACTGCTGGCAGTGCCAGCAACGGCCACGGCTCACTTGCAGGCGTTATTGCTCATGTAGTCGTGGACGGTGATCTTGCCCGAGATGATGTCGGCCTTGGCCGCGTCGACCTTGGCCTTCATCTCCGGCGTCACCAGCTTCTCGTTGTCGTTGTCGAGGGCCCAGTCGACGCCGCCCTCCTTCAGGCCAAGCGAGGCGATGCCACCCTTCCAGCTCTTGTCGTTGGCCGCCTTGAAGCTGTTGTAGGCGGCGAGATCGACCCGCTTGATCATCGAGGTCAGCATGGTGCCGGGATGCAGGTGGTTCTGGTTGGAATCGACGCCGATCGCGAGCTTGCCGCGGTCCTTGGCGGCCTGAAGCACACCGATGCCGGTCGAGCCCGCCGCAGCATAGACGACGTCGACACCGCGATCGAACTGGCCCTTGGCGAGCTCGGCGCCGCGGCCCGGATCGTTCCAGGCGGCCGGGGTCGTGCCGGTCATGTTGGCTATAAGCTCGGCCTTGGGATTGGCGTACTTGATGCCCTGCTCGAAACCGCACTGGAAGCGGCGGATCAGCGGGATGTCCATGCCGCCGACAAAGCCGATCTTGCCGCTCTTCGAGGCGAGCGCCGCCAGCACGCCGACCAGGAAGGAGCCCTCATGCTCCTTGAAGGTGACGGACTGCACGTTGGGCAGCGGCACCACCATGTCGATGATGGTGAAGTGCACGTTGGGGAATTCCTTGGCGACCTTTTCGAGCGCCACGGCCTGGGAGAAGCCGACGGCGACGATCGGATCCTGGCCGCGCTGGGCGAAGCGGCGATGCGCCTGCTCGAACTGCGTCTCGTTGTTGGGCTCGAACTCGGCGATGGCGACGCCGGTCTCCTTGTTGAAGCGCTGTGCACCCTGGCTCACGCCCTCGTTGAAGGATTTGTCGAACTTGCCGCCGGTCGAGTAGACGATGGCGGGCTTGGCGGCGTTCTGCGCCACGGCGGGAGCGGCCAGGGCCCCTGCGGCAAGCAGCGAGACGAACAGTCCGGTCCAGGATTTCATGACGGCTCCCTTTTCGTTGCGGAGAGTGTGGACCCGCGCATGCTTCGGGTCTACGGACTTCATGATCTCACTGCTCAAGTTCCTCTCCCCCGGTGGGGGGAGAGGAACTTGAGGGAGGAGAAGGAGCGGCATGCCGCTTGCTTCTGCAGTCCCTCCAGGAGGAAACATGGCCGAGTACGATCTCGTCATCCGCAACACCACCATCGCGACCGCGGCAGACGTTGTGAAGGGCGATATCGGCGTTACGGGCGGCCGGGTCGTGGCCCTGGGCGAGCGCCTGGACAAAGGGAAGAAGGAGATCGACGCCACCGGCCTGATCGCCGTGCCGGGCGGCATCGATGCCCATGTCCATTTCGACCAGGACACCGCCGACGGCTCGGTGTTCTGCGACGATTTCGAGAGCGGCAGCCGAGCGGCGGCGGCCGGCGGCACCACCACCATCATCCCCTTCGCCTACCAGAGCCGCGGCCAGGGGCTGCGCGACGTGGTCGACCGCTACCACAGGCGCGCCAACGGCAAGTCGCTGATCGACTATGCGTTCCACGTCATCCTGTCCGATCCCAGCGAGAAGATCATGGGCCAGGATTTCCCCGCCCTGGTCGCCGAGGGCTACACCTCGTTCAAGGTCTACATGACCTACGACGACATCAAGCTCACCGACCGCCAGATGCTCGATGCGCTGGCGGCGGCGCGCCGCGAGCAGGCGATGCTCATGATCCATGCGGAGAATTCCGACTGCATCGAATGGCTGACCGAACGGCTGGAGCTCAAGGGCATGACCGCTGCCAAGTTCCACGCCACCTCGCGGCCGTTCGTGGTCGAGCGCGAGGCCACTCATCGGGCCATCTCGCTCGCCGAGCTCCTGGACGTGCCGATGCTGCTGGTGCACGTCTCGGCCAAGGAAGCCATGCACGAGATCCAGCGTGCGCAGGCGCGCGGGCTGAAGGTCTACGGCGAGACCAGCCCGCAGTTCCTGTTCCTGAGCGAGGAAGATTTCGAGAAGCCGGGCGACGAGGGCAGCAAATGCGTGTGCTCACCGCCGCCGCGCGGCACCGACAACCAGGAGCACATCTGGACCGGGCTTTCAGCCAACACCTTCCACGTGCTTTCGTCGGACCATGCCGCCTTCAAGTACGACGACGTGCGCGGCAAGAAATTGCCAGGTGCCGACAAAAGCTTCCGCAAGATCCCCAACGGCGTGCCGGGCGTGGAAACGCGCCTGCCGCTGCTGTTCTCCGAGGGCGTCAACAAGGGCCGCATCACCTTGCAGCAGTTCGTGGCGCTCGCCTCGACCAATGCGGCAAAGATCTATGGCCTGCATCCGCGCAAGGGCACGATCGCCGTCGGCTCCGACGCCGACATCGTGCTGTGGGATCCCAAGCGGCGGGTCAGCCTCACCAACTCGATCCTGCACCACAATTGCGACTACACGCCCTACGAGGGCCGCGAGCTTGTCGGCTATCCGGTGATGACCCTGTCGCGCGGCGAGGTGGTGATGGAAGAAGGCCGCATGAGCGGCTCGGCCGGCCGCGGCCGCTTCCAGAAGTGCGATAGACCCGAGGCTGCCCGGCCCCGCGGCAAGCCGCTGATCGATCCCACGATCTTCACGTAGGCTCGTTGCTGGGACGCGCCACTGGAGCGGCGCGCCCCAGCATCGAGGGAATGTCCTCTGACTGTCATCGAACGGGTATTGCATACGTCGGCAGGGGGAGAGTCGATCGATGCGCCGCATGGCAAGTAGCGTCGTTCTCGCGGCGCTGGCCGTGATGGCAGGGCGCGTAGAGGCCCAGACATACGATCCGCAAGGCCAGAAGCTGGTCGGCAGGATCCACGAAGCCAACCGCGCCGCCAAGAGGCGCCAGGAACTGTCGCTCAGCGAGGAGGTCGATCGCGCGCACGTGCGCTATGCGAAGGCGAAGAAGGAGATCGAGGACAGGGCGGGCATCACCTTCTCGGTGGAATCGTCATCCATGAGCCAGTGGGGAACGCCCAACGGCGGCTACGGCGCGGTGCAGGCGATGTTCACGCCGGCGCTGAACTGGGACGTCTTCTCGTCGCCAACGATCGGTGACGGCTCCGTGCAGTTCCACTTCATGGCCGCGCGGTACCTGTCGGGCGCCTCGGGAGCGAGCCTCGGCAGCAACATCGGCCTCATCAGCCCGATCAACAACCAGCCGACGGCCAACAACCAGTTCGTCCAGCTCACCTACACCCACGGCTTTCCGGGCGAGTGGCTGGCGATCTCGATCGGCCAGTTCGCCTTCTCCAACTTCGACGGCAACGCCTACGCCAACGACCAGCAGGTGAATTTCATCGGCTATTCGCTGACGCAGAACGGCAGCCAGAACTACGGCCAGGCGGGGCTCGGCGCCTATGCGCAGCTCAATCCCACCAGGGAGATCACCTTCGCCGCCGGCTTTCAGGACGCCAACGACTTCAGCGGCAGCTACATCCAGTTCCCGACCGTGGGACAGGGCCAGTATGCCTGGTTCGGCTACGCCGCCTGGTCGCCCACCATCAAGGACTGGGGCCAGGGCAACTATGCCCTGCTCTACTACAACCAGCCCGGCGTCTCCCTGCAGCCGCTGCCCAGCAGCGGACTGTCCTTCAGCGCCTCCCAGCCGATCGGCGACAAGGTCGGCCTGTTCCTGCGCGCCAACACGGCCTGGCAATCGAGCTTCGCCATCCAGTCGTCGATCGCCGGCGGGGCCGTCCTCAACGACCCGGTGCAGCACAGCAAGCACGACCAGATCGGCCTCGCCATGGCCTGGAACGCCACCAACATGTCGCTCTTCACCGGCACGTTCGTGCGGCCTAGCGAAGTCATGCTGGAGGCCTACTGGTCGTGGTCAGTGTACCGTGGCCTCCTGGTCACGCCGGACGTCCAGCTCTACCTGCAGCCGGCCCTGGTGCCCACGAGCGACCTCGCGGCCGTCTTCGCGATCCGCGTGACGCAGCTTTTCTGAGCGAGCGCCTCATAGTTCCTCCCCGTCATACGGGAGAGGATAAAGGAGGAGGAGAGCCGCAAAGACGATCCCTCCTCGGAAGAGATCATGATCTGAAACCGGCTCGCATCAGTGATGCTTGCCTGCCCCTCCCTACCCGCCCCGTATGACGGGGGAGGAGACGAGAAGAGTTTGTTTTCGTCGTACAATAACGCCCGCATCGAATGAACTCATACCCCGGAGGACCCCATGAAGACATATCAGCACTACATCGGCGGCCAGTACGTCGACCCGATCGGCGGCAAGTGGATCGACAGTATGGACCCCTACCGCGGCGAGGCCTGGGCGAAGATCCCGCAGGGCTGCGCCAAGGACGTCGATCGCGCGGTGGCCGCGGCATCGCAGGCCATGCAGGGCCCGTGGTCGAAGATGACGCCGTCGGCGCGCGGCAAGCTCATGCTGAAGCTGGCCCAACTCGTCGAGGCCAATGTCGACCAGCTGGCCGAGATCGAGGTCAAGGACAACGGCAAGCTCCTGGCCGAGATGCGCGGCCAGCTCGTCTATCATCCCGAGTGGTGGCGCTATTTCGGCGGCCTCGCCGACAAGGTCGAGGGCGCCGTCGTGCCGATCGACAAGCCCGACACCTTCGCCTTCACGCGGCACGAGCCGATGGGCGTCGTGGCGGCGTTGACGGCCTGGAACTCGCCCCTGCTTTTCATCGCCTGGAAGTGCGCACCGGCGATCGCGGCAGGCTGCACCGTCGTGGTGAAGCCGTCGGAGTTCGCTTCGGCTTCGACGCTCGAGTTCGCCGCCCTCACGAAGGAGGCGGGCTTCCCCGACGGCGTGTTCAACGTCGTCACAGGCTACGGCCAGGAAGCCGGCGCCGCGCTGGTCGACCATCCCGGCGTCGCCAAGATCACCTTCACCGGCTCCGACGCCACCGGCGCCCGCATCTATGCGCAGGCCGCCAAGACCCTGAAGCGCGTCTCCCTGGAGCTGGGCGGCAAGTCGCCGAACATCGTGTTCGAGGACTGCGACCTCGGCGCCGCCGCGGCGGGCGCGATCTCCGGCATCTTCGCCGCCACGGGGCAGACCTGCATCGCGGGGTCGCGGCTCCTGGTGCAGAACTCCATTCGCGAGGAGTTCAGCAAGCGCGTCGCCGAGCTCGGGCGCACGGCGCGCAAGGGCGATCCGATGAAGCCGGACACCAACATCGGCCCGGTCACCACGACGCCGCAGTACCGCAAGATCCTGGACTACATGGAGATCGCCAAGGCCGAGGGCGCGCGTTGCATCCTGGGCGGCGGCGCCGCGACGTCCGCCGACCTGCCCGGCGGGCAGTTCGTCGAGCCGACGATCTTCACCGACGTCCGGCCCGAGATGCGCATCGCCCGCGAGGAGGTCTTCGGACCGGTGCTGTCGATCATCGGCTTCGAGGACGAGGCGGAGGCGATCAAGCTCGCCAACGACACGATCTATGGCCTCGCCGCAGGCGTCTGGACCAAGGACATGAATCGCGCGCTCCGCATGTCGGCAGCGCTCAAGGCCGGCACCGTGTGGGTCAACACCTACCGCGCCATCAGCTACATGATGCCGTTCGGCGGCATGAAGCATTCGGGCATCGGCCGCGAGAGCGGCCTGGAGGCGATCCGCGAATACCTCGAGACCAAGAGCGTGTGGATCTCCATGGCGGAGGGCTCGCCTGCGAACCCGTTCGTGATGAGGTAAGCGCCATGAGGTTCGGCATCCATAATCCGTCCTGGCTGTTCGGATCCGATCCCGCGGGGATATTCGACGCCGTCAAGGCAAAGGCCCAATGGGCCGAGAACCACGGCTTCACGTGGTTCTCGGTGATGGACCACCTGATCCAGATCGGCAATGTCGGCGCACCCGACGAACCCTTCATGGAAGGCTGGACGGTGCTGTCCGGCCTCGCGGCGGTGACGAGCCGCATCCGGCTCGCGACGCTCGTCTCGTCCGTGCACTATCGCAACCCCGCGCTCCTCGCGAAGATCGCGGCCGGCGTCGACCAGATCAGCGGCGGACGCCTGACCTTCGGCATCGGCGCCGGCTGGTTCGAGACGGAGTACCGGCAGTATGGCTGGGAGTTTCCGCCACGGCCCGCCGTGCGCATCCGGCAGATGGAAGAGGCCGTCCGGCTGATCAAAAGCATGTGGACGGAGAAGCGGACCACCTTCCAGGGCAAGTACTTCCAGGCGCAGGACGCCATCCTGGAGCCCAAGCCGATCCAGAAGCCGCATCCGCCGGTGATGATCGGCGGCGGCGGCGAGCAATTGACGCTGCGGGCGGTCGCGCGGCTGGCGGACGCCTGCAATGTCGGCGGCACGCCCGACATGGTGCGGCACAAGTACGAGGTGCTGCACCGTCATTGCGAGGCAGAGGGCCGGAAGTACGACGAGATCGAGCGGACCAACGTCATCAGCTTCGTCATTGCGCGGGACGAGGCGGCGCTGGCCGCCAAGCGACGCAATCTCTCCGTCCCGGCGAACTTCTACGGCGTCGCCGGCACGGTCGCGCAGATCACCGACCTGGTCGGCCGCTACCGCGATGCCGGTGTCCAGCTCCTGATCAGCAGTGCCTACAACGACAGCGAGACGCTGGAATTGCTGGCGACGGATGTGATGCCGGGATTTGCCGGCTAGTCTACCGACATCAGGGAGGTCACCGTGAGCTTCTCGACCCTCTTTGCCCGTGGCGTCGCTCTGGTTGGCGGAGCCGCGCTCCAGATGCGGCGTTTGACCGAAGGCTCACCTGAGCCCGCTTGGGGCAGCGCGCCGGCCATCCCAGCGGCGAAACCGCAAGGCAGCATCCCGACGCTGAAAATGCCGACGGCCAAGGGCTGGGAGGCGGGACAGACGCCGATCGCAGCCCCCGGCCTCAAGGTCAACCCATTTGCCGGCGGCCTCGATCATCCGCGCTGGATCGAGGTGCTCCCCAATGGCGACGTGCTGGTCGCTGAGGCACTCAGCCTCGACAGACCACCTCGCTCCGTCTTCGACTACGCCATGATCACCACGATGCGGCGCGCCGACGCCATGGGGGTCAGCGCCAACCGCATCACGCTGTTGCGGGACAACGACAACGACGGCGTCGCCGAGACCCGCGAGCTGTTCCTCGAGAACCAGAGCCAGCCATTCGGGATGGCGCTGGTGGACGACACTTTCTATGTCGGCAACACCGATGGGGTGGTGGCCTTTCCCTACACCGCCGGCGCCAGCCGCATCGCCGCGCCGGGCCGCAAGCTCGTCACTTTCAAGCCCGCCGGCCATTGGACGCGAAGCCTGCTGCTCAGCCCCGACCGACGAAAGCTCTACGCCGGTGTCGGATCTCTCACCAACATTGCCGAGCAGGGCATGGAGGTGGAGGAAGGCCGTGCCGCCATCTATGAAATCGACCTTGCCAGCGGGAGCAGCCGCATCTTCGCCTCCGGCCTGCGCAACGCCGTCGGGCTCGCCTGGGAGCCGACGACGGGGGTGCTGTGGACCGTGGTCAACGAGCGCGACGGGCTCGGTGACGAGACACCTCCCGACTATCTCACGTCGGTGCAGGACGGTGGCTTCTATGGCTGGCCCTATTGCTATTGGGGGCAGACCGTCGACGACCGCGTGCCCCAGGATGCGGCAATGGTCGCCAGGGCCATCAGGCCGGACTACGCCTTGGGCGGTCACACGGCCTCGCTGGGACTCTGCTGGGTGCCGGCTGGCACCCTGCCCGGCTTTCCCGAGGGCATGGCGATCGGCCAGCACGGTTCGTGGAACCGCAGCAAGCTCAGCGGTTACAAGCTGGTGCACATCCCGTTCGCCAACGGCCAACCCGCGGGCCCCCCGCGCGACATCCTCTCGGGCTTCCTGTCGGCGGATGAAAAGGAGTCCTACGGCAGGCCGGTCGGGGTGACGCTCGGCCACGACCGCCGGTCCCTGCTGATGGCGGACGATGTCGGCAACGTCATCTGGCGCGTGACGGCCGCGTAATGGTCGATCCCAAGACCGATCGCGTCCTCATCACCGGCGCTGCGGGCGCCATCGGCACGGCGTTGCGCACCGGCTTGCGCAGCCATTGGCGTCACCTGCGCCTGACGGATATTCGGCCCATACCGGATATTGCCGACAACGAAGAACTGGTCGTTGCCGACATCACCAACCGCGCTGCCGTCGAGGACATGATGCGCGAGGTGAAGGCGGTCGTGCACCTCGCCGGCATGGTCGGCAGCTACACGCTCGAGGACCTCTTCCGCCTCAACGCGCGCGGTCTGTTCGACGTGTTCGAGGCCGCCCGCCTGGCCGGCGTCGAACGCATCGTCTTTGCCAGCAGCAATCATGCCTTCGGCTTCTATCCCATCACCGAGAAGGTCTCGCCCGCCCTGCCGCCGCGGCCCGACACCACCTACGGCGTATTCAAGGTCTGGGGCGAGACGATGCTGCAGCACTACTACGACCGCTACGGCATACGCTCGGTGTCGTTGCGCATCGGCACCTTCCGCCCTGAGCCGATCGACCAACGTTCGCTCGCGACCTGGCTCAGCCCTGCCGATGTGGCGCACCTCGTCGACGTCTCTTTGCGCCATCCCGATCCCGGCTGCATGGTGGTCAACGGCTATTCCAACAATACGCGGCTGAAGACCTTCGACCCCAACTGGGCCACGCTCGGCTACCGGCCGAAGGACAACGCCGAAGACCATCGCGAGGCGCTGCGCGCCAAGGGCGTGGATGTCGACGCGCCCGACCGCGGCGAATGGGAATGGCCCGAGCACGGCGGTTCGTTCCCGCGCATGCCCGAGCGGCCGGTTCGCTGAAGCGGATGATCGCGGCGACGGACACTCATCCCGCGTGCTTTCCCAGCGCCTGTGCCGCCTGCTGGCGCTGAGCGGAGCATTCGCGCGCCAGGAAATCCAGGAAGGCGCGCACTGACGGCAGCAGGCCTCGTCGCGACGGAAAGACGGCATGGATGATTCCCGGCCGCGGTCGCCATTCAGGCAACACGTGGATGAGCCGCCCGGCGTCGATGTGCTGCCACACCGCCATCGTCGGCAACTGCACGACGCCGACGCCCGCCATCGCAGCCTCGCTCAGCGCCGCCATGTCGTCCGTCACGAGGCGAGGATGATGGATCACGGTGGCGGTCCGGCCGTCCGTCCTTTCGAGTTGCCATTGATGATCGCGGCGCGGCGGCCCGAGATCGAGGCTGGGCAGGCCCTGCAGGTCGGCCGGCGAGCCGAGCGGAGCGGCGGCCAGTGCCGGGCTCGCGACCAGGCACTGCGTGCTCTCGTCGAGCCTGCGCATCACCAGATCGGTGGGCTCGAGCGGCGGGAAGCGCACCCGGATGGCGACGTCGAACCCTTCCGCGATCACGTCGACGCGGCGGTTGGTGCTCTCGAGGTGGACCTCGACGGCCGGCTTCTCGACCATGAAGCGGGCGATCAGGGCGCCGACCTGGGACAAGACGAGCGCGACCGGGCAACTGACGCGGATCACGCCACGCGGCTCCGCGCGCATCTCGGCAATCACCTGCTCCGCCGCCTCCGCCTCGACCAACATGGCGACGCAGCGGTCGTGGAATTCGCGGCCGATCTCCGTCACCGAGAAACGGCGCGACGAGCGGTTCAGCAGACGCACGCCCAGCCGTTCCTCGAGCCGCTGGATGCGGCGGCTGAGCTTCGACTTCTGGATGCCGAGCACCCGGCTGGCGGCGGCAAAGCCGCCATGATCGGCGACCTGCGCAAAGTAATAGAGGTCGTTCAGGTCCTGCATTATTGTCCTATTTATAGGACGCTGCGTTCATTTCTTCAAATCTTCTGCCATGACGTCCTGACGCTATATCCATCGCGACAGTGACGGAGGGACATGATGAGCAAGAAGATTCTCGGCCTTTACGGCAACAACCGCGGCCACTGGGTGGGCGACGGCTTCCCCGTGCGCTCGCTCTTCTCCTACGACACGATGGGCGCGCATGTGAGCCCGTTCCTGCTGCTCGACTATGCGGGACCGCATTACTTCGAGCCGACCAAGGCTCGGCGCGGCGTCGGCCAGCATCCCCATCGCGGGTTCGAGACCGTCACGATCGTTTACGAGGGCGAGGTCGAGCATCGCGATTCCGCCGGCAATGGCGGGGTCATCGGACCGGGCGACGTGCAATGGATGACGGCCGCCGGTGGGATCGTGCACGAGGAGTACCATTCGCCCGGTTTCGCCAAGACCGGCGGCCCGTTCCGGATGGTGCAGCTCTGGGTCAACCTGCCGGCCAAGGACAAGATGGCGCCGGCCGGTTACCAGGCCATCACCTCGGCGGACATCCCCGTCGTCGATCTGCCCGACGGTGCGGGCAAGGCGCGCATCATCGCCGGCGAGTTGCTCGGCGCGAAGGGACCGGCGCGGACTTTCACGGCCGTCAACGTCTGGGATCTCCGCCTCAAGCGCGGCACCGACCTCAGGCTCGACCTGCCGGAGGGCCATACCGCGATGCTGGTGATCCTGGGCGGCCACGCGACCGCCAACGGTTCCCAGGGGGCCGGCGAGGCGGAGATGGTGCGGCTCGGTCGCGAGGGGCGCGATGCGGCGATCCACGCCGACGGCGACGCGACGCTGCTGGTGCTCACCGGCCAGCCGCTCGACGAGCCGATCGTCGGCTACGGCCCGTTCGTCATGAACAGCCAGGCCGAGATCCGGCAGGCCGTCGACGACTTCAATAGCGGCAAGTTCGCCAAGACGGCCGCGTGACGGCCGGACCCGGCTTCCTCCCGGAGGCCGGGTCCGCCTGCGTCATGCGGGAAGGAAGAGTCAGCCGAACCGCCTTATCGAATACGGCTCTACCGGCAGGCTGGTCGACCGCCCGGCCAGCATCTCAGCCGTCAGGCGCGACAGGACCGGCGCCAGCGTGTAGCCGTTGGAGCTGACGCAATTGTAGAAGCCCGGCAGGCCCGGCACCTCGCCCAGGATCGGCGCGCGGTCGATGTTGACGTTCATGCCGGCCCAGATGCGGATGGCGTGCAGGTCGGCCAGTGCGGGCACGGCGCGGCTGGCGATCCAGAGATTGCCCTCGACGCTCTGCCGCAGCGCGCGCGACAGGCGGTTCTGCTCGTCGAGGTCCGCCGTCCAACCGCCGCCGATCATGAACGCGCCCGAGGCCATCTGCTTCAGGGTGAGATGGCGGTGCGCATAGGCGACGACACGCGAGAGCGTCGGCGCTGTGGGCTCGGTGACGACCATCTGCAACGGCGCCCCGCGCACCGGAATGTCGAGGCCGACCAGGCGCGCGACCTCGGCTGCCCATGGCCCCGCCGTGTTGACCACGCGCTTGGCACGGATCTCGCCGCGACTGGTTGCGACCTTCCAATGCGTGCCGTCGCGCTCGATCGCCAGGACGTTGCTGCCGCGCCGGAAGCGCGCGCCCAGCGCCTTGGCCTTGGCAACCACGGCATAGGTGCCTTTCAGCGGATCGATCTTGCCCTCGCCCGGGCACCATTCGGCGGCGATCGCGGCCTCACCGAGGCACGGCTCCAGCGTGCGCAGCTCGTTGGCGCCCAAGAGCTCGGCCTCGATGCCGCGGCTCTTCTCCAGTGCGATCTTGCCCTTGAGGAAGTCGATGTCGCGCTGGTTCTCGGCCAGCATGAGCCCGCCGCAGACCTTCATCTCCAGATCTTGGCCGGTGTCGCGCTGGATCTCCTGCCACAGCGCAACCGACGCCGGTCCGAGCGGCAAGGCGTCGGCCGAGCGATTGGCGGGCGGCGCGTCGAGCGCGAAGTCGAAGGCCAGGAGCTGCACGTGCAGGGTGCCGGCATTGGCGCCGGAGGCCTGCAGGCTCACATCGTCGCGCTCGACCACCATGGCCTCGATGCCCTCGCGCGCCAGCCAGTAGGCCAGGCACGAACCCGCGACGCCGCCGCCGATCACCAGCGTGTCGACGGTCTCGGTCGGCAAAGGCGCGACGTCACGCGGCCGCGCCATGTCGGGCGGCACGAAGTCCTTGTGACCGGTCCACTCCGGCTGCTCGATGGCGAGCGCGCGGATCGGCACCGGCTTGGCCGGCGGTCGCGGCGCGAACAGGCCGAACTCGCCGACTTCCGCCGTTGTCATGCGCGCCACCACCGAGGCGCAGTAGCGGCCCTGGCAGCGGCCCATGCCGACACGGCAGGCGCGCTTCAACGACGCGGGAGAATCGTGCCCGGCCGCGATCAACCGGCGCAGTTCGCCCGCCGTCACCTCCTCGCAGCGACAGACGACAGCGCGGTCGTCGACCGTGTCGGGATCGATCGGTGGCGCATCGAACATCCGCCAGAGCGCTGCCTGGAAGCGCGTGGCCCGCCGCAGCGTGCGCCGCGCTTCTCGCGGCTCGACACTCTTGAAACCGAGATCGGCTGCGATGGCCGCAGCAGCCAGCGCGCCCTGCGCCATCGCGGCATGGGCGCCGCCGAAGCGCGCGCCGTCGCCGATGGCGAAGACTTCGGCGAGGCTGGTCCGGCCGTTGGCGTCAGTCAGGGTCTCCATGGATCCGTTGCCGCGCGGCACGAAGCGGTGTGCGCAGCCCAGCGATCGCGTCAGCTCCGACGACGAAGCGAAGCCGTAGTTCAGGGCCACGATGTCGGCCTCGAAGCGGAGGTCGCCGGCCTCGATACCGCGGACGCGCTCGTCGCCAATCAATCGCGTCGCGCGGCGCCCCCAGTTCAGCTTGCCGCCGAGACGGGCGACGAGCGAAAAGCCGTCGATCATCAGGAAAGGATCCGCCAAGAACGCCCTTGCGGTCACCGGCCATCGCGCCAGCCCGGGGCGCGGCGCCGCCTCGAGCACGGCCACGACGTTGGCGCCGCCGTCCAACAGCTCGACGGCAGTCTGCAGACAGAGCGGGCCGTTGCCTGCAATGACGATGCGCCGGCCCGGCGCCACGCGGTAGGAGCGCGCCAGTGTCTGCAGGCCGCCGACGGTCATCACGCCGGGCAAGGTCCAGCCGGGGATGGTCGGCGACTGTTCGTAGGCGCCGGTCGCCAGCACCAGCCGCCTGGGCCGGTAAAGTGTCGACTGCCCGGCGACGATGGCGGCGACCTCGTGGGGCGAGAAGGCCGCCCATACTGTCGCCTCGTTGACGATCCGCGCGCCGGCCTGCAACGCCGATTGCGCCAGCACGGCGCCGTCGCGGAACTGGCTGTCGAGCGTGGAAATCTCGGCCTGGTGCGAAGGCGCCAGCGGCTTGAAGAACTGCCCGCCGGGATAGAGACGTTCGTCGAGCACGACCACATCGGCGCCGGCCAGCACCAGGCTGCGTGCCGCAGACAGGCCGGCCGGTCCCGCGCCCACCACCAGGACGTCGCAGGCGATCTCCTCGGCCGGACGTGCGGGCTCGGCCATCGCAGCCGTGGCGACGGGCGACGAACGTACGTCCATGCCGGCAGAGATCTTGGTCAGGCAGGCGCGCTGGCTTGGCCGGCCGTCGACCGTGACCAGGCAGTCGAAGCACACGCCCATGCCGCAGTACGGCCCGCGCGGCGCGCCTGAGCGCGCTTGGCGCACGGCGACGATGTCCGAGGCCGCCAGCGCAGCGGCAATGGTCTCGCCTTCCAGCGCCTCGATGTCGCGGCCGTCGAAGCGAAAGCCGACCGGTGGGCCGGTCGGCCGCATGTCGGGGTGCTTCAGGCGCATGGCCAAGGTTTACAACGGGCCCGTGGGGTGGAACACCCGTAACAATGCCGATTGAGAACCGCGTCAGCCCTTTCGGCGCGTAATCGTGCTCAGCGCAATGCCGCCGACGATCAGCGTCATCGCGCCGAGCAGCCCGGGCGTCAGCGGCTCGCCGAGCGTGATCGCCGCGCTGATCGTTCCCACCACGGGCGTCGCCAGCAGGCCCAGCGACGTCGTCGCCGCCGGCAGGCTGCGATTGACGACGGCCACGGCCCAGTAGGCCAGCGCCGTTCCACACACGCCGCCATAGAGCAGAAGCATCGCAAGCGACGGCGTCCATGCGATTCGAGGCATGCCCTCGAAGAGCGACGCCGAGAGCATCAGTACGATCGTGGCCAGCAGGACTTCCCAGAAAACGAGCTGGAACGGCGTCGATATCCAGCGGTGCCCACGTACATAGACGATGCTGACCGCCCAGCATGCCGACGCGAGGAGTAGAAGGCCATTGCCGAGCAAGGCGCGCCCGTCATGCCAGTCGAACGAGGCCGGATTGAACATCAAGACCAGTCCGGCAAGGGCCACGCTCCCGCCGACGACATGGCGTCCGGTGATGGCCTCGCCGAGAAACAGCCCGGCCATGGGAATCACCCACAAAGGCGTGGTGTAGCCCAGCACGATGGCCCGGCTGGCCGGCACGAACTGGATGCCGATCGCCACGAGCGTCGAGAAGGCAACCATGTGAGGCAGAGCGATGCCGAGGATGACCGGAACATCGCCCCGGCGAGGAATGATCAGATTGCCTTGAGCCCACAGCAGGCCGAGCAGGACGACGGCGCCGATCGCACTGCGTATCGTCGCGACCCACAGGGGCGGGACATCGCGAACGATCACCTTGGTCACCGGCCAGTTCAGGCCCCAGGCCAGCACGACGATCGAGAAGAGCACCAGAGCGGTCGTGCGCGGCAATGGAGGGTTCTTCATGTCGCCGCAGGATGCACCTAGACTGGCTCCCTCCATAGATCAACTTGATGAATTTCACAGGTGCCAGTTTTGCCTTCCACCCTCTCCGGTCTCGTCGATCTCGACCGCACCGTGCGAACCCGACTGACGCGTCGCCTCTACGAGCAGCTCCGAGCGGCGATCATCGATGGACGCCTGCGGCCCGGCCATCGTTTGCCGTCGAGCCGCGTCTTCGCCGGCGAACTCGCGGTTTCTCGCAACACCGTCACGGCCGTCATCGATCAGTTGGCGGCTGAAGGTTACGTCGATGTCGGCCGCGGACGGCGCCCGACGATAGCCGCCGGCATCGTTCCCGCCCTGGCGCGCGGCGCCAGTCGGCAGACCCGTGCGGCCGGACGAGCACCGTTGTCGGCATGGGGCCGCCGCATCGGTCACGCTGGATGGCCGTTCGAAGGCGAAGGCGCTGCGCGGCCATTCGCCCCTGGAGTGGCCGATGGGCGCGCCTTTCCCCATGAGCTCTGGGGCCGACTGCTTCGACGAGCCGCACGACGCGGCCGCCTGCCGGCCAGCGCCACCAATAGTCCGGCCCTGCAGGATGCCCTGGCACGACACCTGATCGATCATCGCGGCGTCAAGACGACGCCACGGCAGATCATCGTCACGCCATCGGCGCAGGCGGCGATCGAACTGGTTTGCCGACTGATGCTCAATGCCGGGGACGTCGCGTGGTTGGAAAATCCGGGCTATGGCGGCGCGCGCGTTGCGCTCGACGCCGTCGGCGCCCGCGTCATCGGGGTGCCCATCGATCGCAGTGGCCTCGTGCTTGACGGGCGCGCGCCGGAGCCGCGGCTCATTTTCATGACGCCGTCGCACCAGTATCCGACCGGGCGGCTGATGTCGATCGACCGGCGTCTCGACCTCCTGCGCTTCGCGGCGTCCGCCGGCGCCGTGCTGATCGAGGACGATTACGACAGCGAGTTCCACTATGACGGCCGGCCGGTGGCGTCGCTGCAGGGCCTCGATGAGACGGAATGCGTGTTCTATGTCGGCACGTTCTCCAAGGTGATGCTGTCCGACATCCGGGTCGGCTATGTCGTGGTGCCGGAAGGCCTGGTCAGGACATTCGAGACGGCCCAGCGACACGCGGGGCAGCTCGTATCCGCGACGTTGCAGGCGGCTCTGTTCGAGTTCATCGGCGACGGCGCCTACGCCGCCCACATACGTCGCATGACGCGGGTCTACAGCGCGCGGCGAGACCATCTGATACGGGCATTGGACGCGGCATCTCCCGGCAGCTTTGCCATCGATTCGCCCGCCGGTGGGATGCAGCTCCTGGCGCGCCTGGGCCAGGCGGACGACGACCTGCTGCTGTGCTCCCACCTGAGAACGGCGGGCGTGACGGCGCGACCTTTGTCGAGGCACTTCGTCGGACGCACCACGCAGCGCGGCCTGTTCATGGGCTTTGCTGCCTGGAACGAGGAGGAAATCGATACCGGGGCGCGGTTGATCGGCGACGTCGTAGCGCGCTATCGCCGTCACCGACCTACCTGAAGCACAATCCTTATGAGGGAGCGACGAAACCGTAGCGCAGGTTGGAGGGATCGCGACCGCGGCGTTCGTAGTCGGTCTTGAGCGCGGCGAAGCGATCGTCGCGCCACGCTGCCTTCTTGATCTCGTAGCGGTACATTCTGGCCGAGTTCTCGCCGAGGATGGCGCGCTTGACCGGACCGTCGGCCGGACCGAGCTCGGCGAAGCCGAACTTCCTGCGCATGTCCTCGGGGATCTCCAGCCGGCGCAGGCCCTCGATCTGCCATTGCGGCGCGCCGGTCCATACGGCGTCGGTGCCCCACACGATATGGTCGGCACCCATGCCCTTGACGAGCTGGCCCATCAAAGCGGCGCAGAGACGCGGCTCGGTCACCGTGGTCTGGGCGAAGATCTGGCCGAGGTCGGCGTAGACGTTGCTGACTCCGTACTTGCCCGGGATCTCGGCGAGGTCGGTCGTCCATTCGATGCGGCCGGTCTTCTCGAACTGGGCGTAGCCTTCCGTCGACGCACCCGGCGCGCCGGTCCAGCGGAACGCCGAGTGGTAGATCACGAAGCGGATGTTCGGCCAGTCCTTGGCCGCCTTGCCGACGTCGTCGACCGCGGCGTAGGGCGTGAGATGCGGCCAGCGCTTCTCGACCGAGGTCGGGTAGAGGCCCTTGTGCACGCAGACGATGTCGTAGCCCGCCTTCACGATCTTCTCGTAGAAGGGATAGACCAGCTTCTCGTCGTCCATGCGCCAGGGATGGCGCGCCAGGTCCTTGTTGGTGTTGTCGCCGACCGTGTAGCCCTTCCATGAATCGGGCTTCAGCGTGGCGATGCACTTGTCGACCTCGTCCATCCAGCCGTCGTAGCCCGGCGTGAAGATGGCGTGCGACAGCAGCCTCTTGGAGCCTGCGGCCGCATTCACCTTGGCGCGCGCGTCCGCCTTCATCTCGTTGGTCAGGAACCAGTCGCGCGGATCTTCCGAGGCCGAACCGCTGATCAGCGCCACCTTCGTGTCGCTGTCGAGGAAGACCTCCTTGAACCAGTTGGGATACTTCAGGTCGTCCAGGGTCTGCGGCCTGCCCGCGAGCTCGGGATTCCAGCCGGCCTTGCCGACCGCCTCCCTGCCGCGCACGAAACCTTCGAGCCGCGTGTCGTCGCGCAGGAAGTGCGTGTGCACGTCCATGATGAACTGGTCTTTCAATCCATCGGCGCGCGCCTGCGCGAGATCGACGCTCTTCGCCTCGGCCGGCGAGGCGCCGTCGAGCGGCCCGTAGACCTCGTTCATGGCGACGAAGGCCGTCGCCATGCCGGCGGCGGTCTGAAAGAAGCGGCGGCGCGGCAGGCCGTTCCTCTTCCCGTACTCGTCGCCGAGCGCGTTCATGCGCGCCTCGACCTTCTTCTGCCGCTCGGTCTGCGGCACCGGCATGAACTCGTCGCTCGACACCACCTGCGTCGGCACCGGAGTCGGGTTGGCGATCAGTCGGGCCGGAGAAACGTTTGCACGTTCTTCATCGCTCAACATGCCCATGGGCCATCCTCCAGGGGTTAGCGCGTACGGAGGCGAAGCTGCACTCAGCCTCCTCCACCGTCTTACGGGGGAGGGTAGGGAGGGGGCGAGCCTCCGTCCAGATACGCGAGAATTACAGACCGTCTGATCTGCAATCTCACAGATCTTTTTTGCGGCCTTCCCCCTCCCAGCGTCCCCCGTAAGACGGGAGAGGAGGAAGGTTCAAATTCAACGGAAACGCGGCATCACCTTGGTCCAGAAGGTCTCGATGGATTTCATCAGGATCGGGTGTGGAACCAGGGCGTTGTACGTGTAGCAGAAGACCCAATCGACGGGCTGGCGTTTCTGCTGGGTCTCCATTGCCCGCAGCACCGTGTCGACGGTGCCGACATAGGCGTAGCCCATCTCGATCACTTCGTCGGACGTCGGGCTCTTGCCGGTCTTGGGATCCTGCATGCCGCGACGGAAACCGAAGGGCTCGAACCAGGCGCGGCCGGAGAATTGGCCGGAATCGCGCCACAGCGCCTTCGCCTCCTCGTCCGTGTCGCAGATGATGACGTCACGCAGCACGCCCACGCCCTGCCCCTTGGGCTTGCCGGAGACCTCCGAATAGACGCTGTAGAGCTTCTCCTCGTAGACCGGCAGCATCGGCGGCAGGATGGGCGTGATGCCCTCCAAGGCGCAGAAGCGCACGGTGCTCTCCGAGCTGGCGAAGGGCTGGAACAGCGGCGGATGCGGCTTCTGCAGCGGCTTCGGCACCACGCCGACCGCCGTCAGGATGCCGTCCTTCACACCCTTGCCCCACTTCTCCGTGGTGTCGAGCGTCCACGGCGTGGGACCGGCCGGCACCTTCCAGAACTTGCCGTCGAAGGTCAGCATCTCCTCGGTCCAGCACTTCTTGACGATGCGGAAGTTCTCTTCGAAGGCCAGCCGGTTGGCGTTGTCGATCTCGTCGTGCTGGTTGGGCAATGCGCCATGGATGCCGTGCGTCTGCTGCGCCATGACGTCGACCCAGCGTCGCTGGTAGCCGCGCGCGAAGCCTGCGTTGGCGCGCCCGCCCGTCATGTGGTCGAGCATGGCGATGTCTTCGGCGACGCGGATCGGATTGCTGGCCGGCAAGACGATGCCGAGCTGGCCGACACGGATGCGCCTGGTCTGCATCGCGAAGTAGAGGTCGAGCAGCACCGGATTGTTGGAAAGCTCGAAGCCCTCGATATGGAAGTGATGCTCGGTGAAGCTCACCGAATCGTAGCCGAGCTCGTCGCCGAGCTTTATCTGCTCCGTCAGCTCTCCCAGCATGCGCTGATAAAAGTGCGGGTTCATGCCGGCCATGCCGGCTTCGATCTCGGCGCGGCTGCCGATGCTCGGCAGATAGAACAGCGAAGCCTTCATCTATTTTCCTTTCGGGGTCGCAGCCACACCCGGCGCATGGTTGAGGATGGAACGCGTGAGCCCGCCATCGACCACCAGCGACTGGGCGGTGATGTAGCTGGCGGCGGGGCTCAGCAGGAAGGCAATGACATCGGCAATATCGGCCGGCGTGGCGATCCGGCCGAGCGGCACGATGCCGGCGCGCGCCCGCGCCAGCTTGGGCTGGCTGTAGATCGCCTCGGTCATCGAGGTGTGCACGAAGCCCGGGCAGACGGCATTGGCGCGGATGCCGTCGGGCCCCCACTCCATGGCCATCATCTCGGTCAGCATGATCAGCGCCGCCTTGGCCGGACTGTAGGCGCCGGTCGGAAGCTGCGGCATGACGCCGGACATCGACGATACGTTGACGATGGCGCCCTTGGATTTGCGCAGGTGTGGATGCGCCGCCTTGGCCAGCAGCCAGTTGGCGCGCAGGTTGATGTTGAACAGGCGATCCCACGCCTCGATTTCGAGGTCGACCAGCTTGGCGGGCGCCGTGATGCCGGCATTGCCGACGATGGCGTCGATGCCGCCCATCGCCTTGGCGGCCGCGTCGATCACCTTGGCCGGTTCCCTGGGCTTCGCCATGTCGGCGCGCAGCGTCTTCACCTTGCAGCCCGCGCCGCGCGCCTCGGCGGCAAGAGCTTCGAGCTCGTCGAGATAGGCCACGTCGCACAGCGTCAGCGCACGGGCGCCGTCGGCGGCGAGCTTCAGCGCCGTGGCTCGGCCGATGCCTCGGCTGGCGCCGGTGATCACGACCCGCATGTTTCCTCCCGTCTTATGGGACGGAGGGTGGCACGGTTCTCGGCTTGGGGTCGATCTTCCTAAGGCCGCTCAACTTCCCGTGCGGAACGGGTTGGAGATGCGCAGCCGACCGTCGATCACGATGCCGTCCTGCATATCCTCCGACCACAACGTATCGCTGCCAGCCTGAAGCGCAGATGCCGCGATCAGGGCATCGAATATCGAATAGCCATAACGCTCAGCTATGCGCAAAGCCTCGTCGTGCGTCGCGAGGTCGAGCGCGAGAACCGTCGGGCAAAGTGCCCGCAAGTCCGAAATGGCCTCAGCTACCTCCCGCCAGTCCATGCCAAGCTTGCGCCGTGCGACGTTCGCGAATTCGTTGAGCACCTGGACGCTGACGACCGGCTTGGTCTGCAGCAAGGCCTGCGCAACGGTGGCTCGGCTGTCCGTCGTGAATGCGTAGATCAGGACATTGCTGTCCAGGAAGTCGGCGGCCATCGCCCCTACCGGGCGTTGGCCTCATCTCGGTCAAACTTCCAGTCAGGCGGCAATTCCTTGCGGAAGGCCTGGATCCGCTTGAGCGCCCTCTCGCGGCTTCGGTCCCTCGCAATATCGAAGGCACGCTCGCCGACGACGTGAACCTCGACCTCGTCACCTTCCTTGAGCTTCAATGCCTCGACGACCGACGCGGGAAGTCGAATGGCAAGGCTATTGCCCCACTTGGAAACCTGCATTTGACGCCTCGATGATATACAGACAATATGTATATCTAGCATGACGCCGTCAAGCCGGCGGCACAGTCCCTGGTCTAGGGTCGATTGGCAGAAATTTGTCCAGGCCAACGAGTTGCTCGTAGAGCGCCGCGGCCTGCAGCAACGCCGCCTCACCACGCGGCTTGCCTACGAGTTGCAGGCCGACGGGACGGCCGTACTGGTCGAAGCCGCAGGGCACGGCGATGGCCGGACAGGTGCTGACGGTGATCACCGAGTTGACCGTCGACCCCGCCATGTAGTTCTCGGGCTTCTTGCCGGCGATGGTCTCGGGATGGCGCAGGTTGACGTCGAACGCGCCCGTCGGCGCGCCGGGCGTCACCAGAAGATCGTACGTCTGGAAGAACTCGATCATACGCCGATAGAAGGCGGCACGCTCGCGCTCGGCCCAGGCAATGGCCGATGGCGTCTGCTTCAGGCCGCGCTCGGTGTTCCAGATGATGTCGGGCTTGAACTTGTCGCGGTTCTCGGCGATCTGCAATTCGCGATCGACGACGAACTGCTGGCTGCGCAGGTTGAGGAACGCCTCGTCGATATTGCCGATGTCGGGCGAAGCCTCCTCGACGATGCAGCCCAGCTCCTCGAAGCGGCGCGCCATCCTGGTGCAGATGTCGCGGACCTCGCCGTCGATCGCCATCTTTCCGTTGTAGTCGGCGGTGAAGGCGACGCGCTTGGGGAGCACCGGTCGCGCCACTGCGTCGCTGAACGACACCGACGGCGCGTCGAAGGTCATGGGATCGTGCAGGCAAAGGCCGGACATGGTGTCGAGGAACAGCGCGAGGTCGGCGACGTTGCGCGCCATCGGCCCCTGCACCGAGAGTGGCGCCCAGAGATTGTTGGAGGTGCCGCGGGTGACGCGGCCGGGCGACGGGCGCAGACCGACGACCGAGCAATAGGTGCCGGGCCGGCGCAGCGAGCCGCCATGATCAGAGCCGTGCGCCAGCCAGACCTCGCCGGTCGCCAGCGACACCGCGCCGCCGCCGGTCGAGCCGCCGCAGGTCAGCGACGTGTTCCAGGGGTTGCGCGTGCGGCCGAACACTTCGTTGAAGGTGCTGCCGCCGGCGCCGAATTCCGGCGTGTTCGACTTGGCGACGACGATGCCGCCCTTGCGCTCGATGCGCTCGACCAGGGGATGCGACTTGGCCGGCACGTGGTTGGCGTACAAGGGCGAGCCGTAGGTGGTGCGGACGCCCGCGACGTCGGTCAGGTCCTTGATCGAGACCGGGAGGCCGGCGAGCCAGCCTGCTTCGCCAGAGGCTTCGCAGGCCGAGCCCTGCATGATGCGCTTGGCGTGGTCGCGGGCGCGGTCGAAGCATACGGTGGGGAGCGCGTTGACGGCGGGCTCGACCTCGGCGGTGCGTTTGGCCGAGGCCTCGATGAGGTCGAGGGGCGAGATCTCCTTCTTCTTCAGCAGGGACACGGCCTCGACAGCCGACAGACGCCACAGTTCGCCACTCATGCTTCACCTCCGCCGGCAGTCTGCCAGCTTCAGATCGGCGTGATCGAGCGGAATTTGGGCGGATGATCGTGCGGGCGGCGCGGCTGCGCGGAGTCGAGGACCTCCGCCAGGCGGCGGCGGGTGTCGCGGGGGTCGATGATGTCGTCGATGCCGAAGCCCTCGGCCGCGCGCAGGGCGCCGATGCGGGCCCGCGTCTCGTCGATCATCTGCTGGCGGCGGGCGACGGGATCGGCGGCGGCCTCGTAGTCCTTGCGGAACGCGACGTCGATCGCGCCCTCGATCGACATGGCGCAGATTTCGGCTGACGGCCAGGCGAGGCAGGCATCGGCCGAGAAGCTGCGGCCGCCGCACATGGCGAAGTAGCCGAGTCCGTAGCCCTTGCGCAGCACGACGGAGACGCGCGGCACCGAGGCGTGGCCCCATTCGAACACCAGCTTGGCGCTGCGGCGGCCGAGGCTCGTGCGTTCCGCGCTCGAGCCGATGGAGAAGCCCGGCACATCCACGAACGAGACGATCGGCAGGCCGAAGGCGTCGCACAGGGCGATGAAATGAGCGCCCTTGTCGCAGGCGTCGCTGTTGATCATGCCGCCCAGCCGGAGCGGCTGGTTGGCGATGAAACCGACCGGACGGCCACCCAGCCGCGCCAGGGCGGTGATCATGTTGCCGGCAAAGGTCGGCTTCAGCTCGAAGTAACTGCCGAGGTCGGCGAGTTCGCGCAGCACCTTGCGCACGTCATAGGCCTTGCGTGTCGAGACCGGCACCAGGTCGAGGAGCGAGTCCGGCAGCCGCGCCAGCGGCCGCGGCTCGTCGACGATCCGCTGCGGCCCCCGCGCATTGCCCGGCAGGTAGGACAGGAAGCGTCGCGCCGCGGCGAAGGCCTCGTCCTCGCTGTCGACGCCGAGGTCGGCGATGCCCTGGCGGTCGACCTGCACCTCGGCGCCACCCAGCTCCATGGCGTCGACCTCCTCGCCGGTCGCGGCCTTCACCAGCGCCGGACCCGCGATGCCCATGGTCGAGAGGCCACGCACCATGACCACGAGATCGGCCATGCCGGCGTAATTCGTCGGGCCGGCGAAGCCTGCGCCCAGCATCAGCGCCACCATGGGCACCCAGCCCGAGGCGCGGGCGAAGTTGTGGAAGGTGGCGTTGGCATTGGCGAAGTGGCGCGCATCCTGGCCGTCCTGGATGCGATGGCCGCCGCCGTCGAGGATCATCACCAGCGGCAGGCCGCGCGTGATGGCGACCTGCAGCGCGCGCTGGATCTTGGCGCTCCCCAGCCGGCCGATGCTGCCGCCGTGCACCGAGAAGTCCTGCGAGAAGACGACGACCGGCCGGCCGTCAATGAGCGCCGTGCCTTTGACCACGCCGTCGGCCGGCGAGGCCGTGCGCACGGGAAACTTCTCGGCGCCAATGCCGTCGTCCTCGGCTGTTACGAGCCCGCCGACCTCGCTGAACGAGCCGGGATCGACCAGGCGCGCGATGCGCTCGCGGGCGCTGAGGCGACCTCGCTTGGCGAGCTTTTCCATGGCGCCATGACGTGCTGCGTCACTGAGCGTGTTGCGCACGGAGTCCACGCGATCGATCAGGTCGCGCATGGTGGGTGGATTGGTGGTCGACATGGTCTCTCCTAGCCGGAGGCTTTGGCCAGCCGCTCGCGGCGGACGCGAATGCCGGCGGCTTCGCGGTCCCAGGTGTCCGGCGTGACACCGTCGGCGCGCAGCAGGTTCTTCTGCACCTTCTGCGTCGGGGTCTTGGGCAGCTCGGGCAGCACGCGCACGTAGCGCGGCACCATGAAGTGCGGCATGCGCGGCACGAGGAAGCCAAGCAACTCGACGGGATCGACCGCGCGGCCCTCGACCGGCGCCACGACCGCCAGCACCTCGTCCTCGCCGTGCTCCGAAGGCACCGCTACGGCGGCGGCCTCGCGCACCGCGGGATGCGCCATCAGCTCGGCCTCGACCTCGAACGATGAGATGTTCTCGCCGCGACGGCGGATCGCGTCCTTCAGCCGGTCGACGAAGAAGAAGTTGCCGTCCTCGTCGCGGCGGAAGGCGGCGCCGGTATGGAACCAGCCGTTGCGCCAGGCCCGCGCCGTGGCCTCGGGATTGTTGTGGTAGCCGTGATTCATGGTCCACGGCGTGTCGGCACGCAGGATAAGCTCGCCGATCGCGCCCGGCGCCACTTCGCAGTCGTTATCGTCGACGATGCGCGCCTCGATGCCCTCGCGCGGCCGTCCGCAGGTCCCGCGCACTGCGGGATTGCGCTCCGACACCAGCGGCCAGGACGTCTCGGTCATGTTGAAGGTCGTGTAGACGTCGACGCCGAAACGGTCGGCGAAGGCCTGGGCGTCGTCGCTGAGCGGCACCAGCACGACCTTCCTCAGCGTGTGCTGGCGATCGCCGGGGCCGGGCGGCAGCTTCAGCAGGAACGGCACCATGGCACCGAGCAGCGTCAGGCAGGTCGTGCCGGTGGCGCGCACCGTGTCCCAGAAGCTGTTGGTGTTGAAGGACTCGACCAGGGCGATCGAGCCGCCCTTGACCAGCATGCGATAGATCGCACCGGTGCCGCCGGCATGGAACAGCGGCAGGTTCACCATGTTGCGATCGTCGGCCGTCGCCGCATAGAAGGCATTGGCTGCCGAAGCCGCGTGGAGGTAGGAGCAGAGGACGCCCTTCGACGGACCGGTGGTGCCCGACGTGTAGATCACCGACTGGGTATCCCACGGCATGACCTCGCGCTCGGTTGGCGTCGGCGCCCGACCGGCGGCGCGCAGTGACTCCGGGCCGATGACGGCGACTCGCCGTTCGAGCCTGTCGCAATCGATGGCAGCGAGGCGCGGCAGCAGGTCGGGATGGCCGACGATCAGCCGGGCGCTCGAGCTTTTCACGGCATGTTCGAGGATCTGGCCGCGATAGGCGAGGTTCAGCGGCACGTAGACCGCACCGACATAGTTGATGGCGAACCAGATGCGGAGCGCGTCCGGACCGTTGGGCAGCCAGGTCAGCACGGTCTCGCCCTGGCGAACGCCTTCGCCCTGCAGCGCCGCCGCCGTCTCGCGGACATGGCGATGCAGCTCGGCGTAAGTCCAAGTGGCGCCGGTGTCGGCGAACTGCACGAACACCTTGTCCGGCGTCTCGCGGGCACGGCGGTCGAGCAGCGGCCGCAGCACGCAGTCCTCGGGTGACGGAATGCGCGGATCGCGCCAAATGGTGGTCATCGCAAGCTCTCCAGGCGCGACAGCAGGATCGCCTTGGAGCGGGCGAAGTCGGCCGCCGAGCGATCGAGCAGATACTGGATGACGAGGCCGCGCATGGCCGCGAGCACGAACCGCGCCTCGCCGTCGCAATCGACGCGCCGGCCGATCTCGCCGGCACGCCGCGCCTCGCGCAGGTTGGCCGCCAGGCCCTCGCGCCAGCGCCCGGTGACGGCGGCGACATGTGGCTGCAGCTCGGGCATCACGAACAGCGATTCGGTATAGACCGAGTAGAGGGCGGCAGTGGAGATCGTATCGCGGCCGACGCTGGCGAGATGCGCCTCCATGCGCAGCTTCACCGCCTTCATACCCTTGGCGTCCTTCAGCACCTTGGCGATGTGCGCCTGGAACCAGCCGTCCATCGCTTCGAGCAGCGCCGTGATCAGACCGAGCTTGCCGCCGAAACGCTCGACCGGGAGGCCGCGGCTGTAGCCGGCGGCGACGCCCACATCGGCGAGACTGGTGCCCGACACGCCCCGCTCGGCGAACAGCCGCGCGGCGGCGCGCAGCATGCGCCGGTCGGATTCCTTGCGGCGCGTCGCCTGGGTGCGGCGTGGGGGGACGATGGCAGTTTCGTCGGTCGATAGGCTCATGCGGGATTCCTCGAAACTTGCTTGTCATCTAGCAAGTTTCTGGCTGTAATCAAAGCCACAAGAGCGAGAGGAAACGATGACGGGACATTCGAGGCTGCGGCGCCGACGCTTCATGGGCGCAGCTGCAGCAACCGGCTTGCTGGCGCCGACTCTGGTGCGCGCGCAGACCGCCCCGCCGGTCGGCGCCCCCTCGACGGGTGACTGGCCGAACAAGCCGGTGCGCTTCGTCTGCGGCTATGCCGCGGGCGGCCTCACCGACCTGTTCGCCCGGCTCGCCGCCGAGCATCTGACGACGAAATACGGCAAGACGTTCGTGGTCGAGAACAAGACCGGGGCCGGCTCGATCATCGCCGCCGACATGGTCGCGAAGGCAGCCCCCGACGGCTACACGATCCTGTTCACCAACTCGACGGCGATGTTCCAGAACCAGGTGATCTTCAAGAACGTGCCGTACGACACCGCCAGGGACTTCATCCCCGTCTCGATGCTTTCGGCCGGCAAGGTGCCGCTGTGCATCCACAAGTCGGTGCCGGGCGGCAACGACCTGGCAGCACTGGTGGCCTACGCCAAAAAGAACAAGACCAGCTTCGGCACGACCGGCATCGGTTCGCTGGCCCACGTCTTCTGCATGAAGCTGAACGACACGTTCGGCATCAACATGGAGCCGGTGCACTATCGCGGCGAGGCGCCGATGTGGGCCGACCTGTCGGCGGGCGTGACCCACGCCGCCTGCTCTACCCTGCAGGGCGCCACCTCGGCGATCCAAGCCGGCAACGCGCGGCCGGTCGCGGTGCCGACCAAGACGCGCTCGCGCCGCCTGCCCGAGGTTGCGACGTTCTTCGAACAGGGCGCCACCCACCCCTACTTCCTGCTGGAGAGCATGGTGTGCTGCGTGGCCCCGACCGGCACGCCCGCGCCGATCGTCGAGGCCTTGTCGGCCGGCATGGTGGAGATGAACGCCCTGCCGCGCATGAGCGAGTTCGTCGACAAGTTCGGCCTCGACAACGGAGCCCAGGGCCGCGCCGATTTCGCCGTCTTCATCCGCGACATGGGTCCGCTGCTGACGCAGGCCGTCAAGGACCTCAACATCGAGCCACAGTGAGAAGTCATGAGCACGATAACGATCAAGTCGGAGATCGCAGGCACGGTCTGGAAGATCGAGTCCAGGCCCGGCGACACGGTGGAAGCCGACGATACCCTGCTCATCCTGGAATCGATGAAGATGGAGATCCCGGTGCTCGCACCACGCAAGGGCTCGGTCGCCGAATTCCGCGTCGGCGAAGGCGAGCCG
The DNA here is from genome assembly GCA_023436825.1 of Pseudomonadota bacterium. The sequence goes on from JAEZHS010000259.1 coordinate 30,003, forward strand.
GTGACCGAAGGTCAGGTGCTGGCGCTGTTCACGGCAGGCTGACGGCTCGCCGCCGCGGCGTGAAGTAGAGGGCGCCCAGCAGCATCAGGTTGAGCACGTTGAAGGCCAGCGCCGCCTGGAAGGCAGCCCGATAGGAAAGCGTCGCATCGAAGATCGCGCCGCCCATCCAGCCGCCGACCGCCATGCCGGCCATGGCGAACAGCATGATCACGCCCAGGCGCCAGCCGGCGATGGTCGGGCCGTAGAGCTGGCGCAGGATCAGCGCGTAGCCCTGGACGATGGCGATGTAGGGAATGCCGAGGACCACCGACAGCGTATAGACGCCCATCAGGCTGTCGACGAAGACGAAGCCGACCAGCGAGGCGATCTGGATCAGGGAGCAGAGGATGCTGACCCGCAACGGCCCGATATAGTCCGAAAGCCGGCCCATGGCGAAGACAGACGCGATCGCCACGACCAGGATCAGCGACACCGCCTCCGAGCCGCGCGCGGCGCTGAAGCCCAGGTCGCCGCAGAACGCCACCATGTGCACGAAGGGCATCGCCATGGCGAGGCAGCAGCAGAAGCCGGCGGCCGACAAGAGCCCCATCAGCGTGAGCGATGGCATGGGCAGGGCCGACAGGTCTTCGGCCGGGCGCTTGCCGCCATGGTGGCGGACGATCGGGGCGGGGCGAATGTAGAAGGCGCAAAGGAACAGCAGGGTGCCGGCAATGACGCCATAGATCATCAGCGTCTGGCGCCAGCCGACATCGGGCAGCAGCCAGCGATAGACCTGCGGCCAGACGAAGCCCGAGATGGCCGGGCCGGCCGAGATGAGGGAAACGGCCGTGCTGCGGCGTCGCTCGAACCAGCCCTGGATGTTGTTCATGGCCGGCGTGAAGGTCGCCGCATTGCCTAAAAAGCCCAGCGGCAGGGCATAGCCGACAAAGAGCGCCAGCTCGCCGCCGCAGCTCGCCACGAACCCGCCGACCACGATCGAGACGCCGGCGATCAGCAGCGGCACGCGCGGCGACGTGCGGTCGGCCAGCCAGCCCATCGCCACGCCGCCCACGCCCATGCAGAAGAAGCCCAGCAGATAGGCGAGCGAGGGCACGCTGCGGCGATCGCCGAATTCGGCAGCGATCTCCTTCAGCGCCACGACCGGCAGATAGATCGAGCCGCCGCCGAGGCAGATGCAGAACGCCGAAACCAACGCAAGCCGCCAGGCATAGGCGCTGTCGACTCCGGGCCGGGACACGACGGCGACCGTTCCTACTCGGTGGCCAGCGTCGCGGTCGCGGCCGCGTCGGCGTCGAGCACCTGGTCGTCGTCCATGGTCATGGTGACCTTGCGCAGCTTGCCGGTGAAGGCGAACGGCGCCTCGTAGTGCGACACCGGGCTGTTGCGGTCGCGGCCGATGTCGAGCCCCGACCAGGAGATGAAGGCGACGAAGCCGACCGTGGTCTCGAAGCGGCCGGCCGGCGCGCCGTCGATCAGCAGGGTCGCGATGTTGGTGTGTTCGCGATAGCGCATCTGCAGCCCGAGCCGACGGTTGCCCGTCGGCACCGGACGGTCGGAGACGATCAGGTGATGCAGGCCGCCGACATTCATGTCGTAGCAGAGTCGATTGTCCTTGATGTAGAGCGCGTAGCCGCACGTCATGTCGCCATGGGCGATCAGCACGCCCTTGGTCTCAGGGTCCTCGATTCGGGCGTCGGCCTCGATCGTGTAGCTGCGATTGCGCACGTCGGGCGCCACGTCGGTCGGCAGATGGCCTATGCCGGCATGGAAGACGAAGCGCTTGCGCGGCCCGTGGAAGCGCTTGGCGTTGTCGGCGAAGCGCGGCGCGAAGCGGTCGTCGAGCGGCAGCACCTGGTGCGCCTCGGCCTCGCGCCACCATGCGTCGATCATAGCCTTCAGCCGCTCGGGCTCCCGCTCGGCGAGGTCGTCGACCTCGTTGAAGTCGCGGTCGAGGTGGTAGAGTTCCCACTGGTCGTGATCGAAGGCGTTGCCCGGCGGATGGAAGCTGACGGCCTTCCAGCCGTCCTGCACCAGGCCGCGATGGCCGAACATCTCGAAGTACTGCGGTTTCTTCTTCGACGGCGCCTTGGCCTTCGACAGGCTTCTGGCAAAGCTGGTGCCCTCGATCGGCATCTGCTTGATGCCGTTGATCATCTTGGGCGGTTTCACGCCGACGACCTCGAGCAGGGTCGGCGCGAGATCGCTGGCGTGACAGAACTGGTGGCGCAGTTCGCCCCGGGCGGCGATGCCCTTGCCCCAGGCCATGACCAGCGGATCGCGGATGCCGCCGCCATGGGTGTTCTGCTTGTAGCGGCGCAGCGGCGTGTTGGCGGCCATCGCCCAGCCAAGCGGGAAGTTGGAATGGGTGTCGGGCCCGCCGATATCGTCGATGCGCGCGATCTTCTCCTCGAGCGGCTCGCGCTTGAGATTGTAGGGACCCATGGCGTTGACCATGCCGAACGGCCCGCCCTCCTGGCTGGCGCCGTTGTCGGACATGACGATCACCAGCGTGTCGTCGAGCTGGCCCGCGGTCTCGAGGAACGCCATCAGGCGCGCCAGATGCTGGTCGGCATGGTCGAGCATGGCGGCGTAGGCCGCCTGCAGGCGCACGAACAGGCGGCGCTCGTTCTCCGGCACGTCGGCCCAGGCGCGCACCGTGTCGTTGCGCGGCGGCAGGCGCGTGCCCTTCGGCACGATGCCGAGCTCGATCTGGTGCGCAAGCCGCTGCTCGCGCTCGACGTCCCAACCATGGGCGAATACGGCATCGTACTTCTTGATCAGCTCGAACGGCGCCTGGTGCGGCGCATGGCAGGCGCCCGGCGCCAGCCAGGTGAGCCACGGCGTCTTCTCGTTGTCGGCGACGTGGTCGGCGAGATAGCGGATGGCCTGGTCGACGAGGTCGGCCGTCAGGTGATAGCCCGAAGCGAAGTTGCCGGGAGGATCGACCGGTGTGTTGTCGCGCACCAGCTCGGGCGCGTACTGGTCGGTCTCAGCATCCATGAAGCCGTAGTAGCGGTCGAAGCCGCGGCCGAGCGGCCAGCCGTCGAACGGGCCGGTGGCGCCGGTCTCGGTGAGCGGCGTCACATGCCACTTGCCCAGCATGTAGTTGCGATAGCCGTGCGGGCGCAGCATCTCGGCCAAGGTCCCGGCCTCGCGCGCGATCTTGCCGCGATAGCCCGGGTAGCCCGAATCGAAATTGGCGAGGCAGCCGACACCCACCGAATGGTGGTTGCGGCCGGTCAGCAGCGCGGCGCGCGTGGTCGAGCACATCGCCGTGGTGTGGAAGCCGGTGTAGCGCAGGCCGCGGCAGGCGATGGCATCGATCGTCGGCGTGGCGATGGGCGAGCCGTAGCAGCCGAAGTCGGAGAAACCGACGTCGTCGAACAGGACGACCAGGATGTTGGGCGCACCTTTTGGCCGGACGGGTGTTTCCGGCCAATGGGGAGTGGACTCCCTGACCGTCTTGCCGATTGTCGCCGCCATGCGTTTCCCCGATGTTTCGTCAGTTGTCCGACACCCCGGCCTCGCAAGCAACTTGTGAGGCGTCATGGCGCAGGCTAGGGAAAGTTATGGCTCAGTTCACCTCGGACGGGCTTACGCTCGCCTATGACGAATTCGGACCCGCCAACGCACGCAAGTCCATGGTGCTGGTCCACGGTTTCTCGTCCAATCGCTACGAGAACTGGAAGCGCATGGGGTGGTACGACGCCATCGCCGGCAAGGGCATTCGCGGCTTCGCCCTCGATTGCCGCGGCCACGGCGAGAGCGCCAAGCCCCACGAGCCCGAGAAGTACGGTCGCGAGGCGATGGCGCGCGATGTATTTGCATTGATGGACCATGCCGGCATCGAGCGCGCGCATCTGCTGGGCTTCTCCATGGGCGCACATGTCGCACTGACGGCTGCAATGACCGACGGTGGGCGCATCGACCATTTGGTCGTGGCAGGCGTTGGTGGTCGCATCTTCGAACCGCCTCGCGATCCCGACGGCATGGCCAAGGCGATGGAAGCGGCGACGCCGGACGAGATCGCCGATCCGATGTTGAAAAGCTTCCGGCACTTCGCCGACGAGCAGAAGGAGGACCGGCTGGCATTGGCTGCCTGCTCGCGCGGACCGCGAGAGCCGATGACGCGCGATGCCCTGATGGCGATCCACCGCCCGACGCTGGTGATCGCCGGCGCGCGCGACCAGCTCGCCGGTCCGCCGCAGGGCCTGGCCGACGTCATCATGGGCGCCAGGGCAGTGACCATCCCCGGCTGTGACCACTTCTCGATGATCGCCCACGGCCTGTTCAAGGCATCGGTGTTCGACTTCTTCGACGGCTGGCTGGAGTAGCGGCGATGGCGAGGGTGTCGTTCAAGCGCATTCACGAACGCGCCGCCAAGCGCAAGGGAGGCGACAAGGTCTTGGCAAGCCTGATGCCCAAGAAGCCCAACAACAAGAGTCTGGCAAAATTGGCCGACGATCGTGTGCTGTCGGAGATGGCGGCGCGCGTCTTCTCGGCGGGCTTCGTGTGGAGCGTTATCGACAACAAGTGGCCGGGCTTCGAAGAGGCGTTCCTCGAGTTCAATCCCAAGCGGCTGCTGTTCCAGCCGGCCGAGTTCTGGGAGAAGCTCGCTTCGGACAAGCGCATCGTGCGCAATCCGCAGAAGATCAAGTCGGTGCGCGAGAACGCGAAGTTCGTGACCGAGATCGCGGCCGAGCACGGCAGCTTCGGCAAGTTCCTGGCCAGTTGGCCGGCCAACGATCAGGTCGGGCTGCTGGAGGTGCTGGGCAAGCGCGGCTCGCGCCTGGGCGGCTTCAGCGGCCAGTACCTGCTGCGCTTCCTGGGATGGGACGCCTGGGTGCTGTCTGGCCACGTGCTGATGTGCCTGCGCGATGCCGGCGTTGCGATCAGCGCCACCGGCACATCGAAGAAGGACCTGCGCGCGGCGCAGGCGCAGCTCAATGCCTGGCGCGAGGAGAGCGGGCTGCCGATGGCCTGGGTGTCGCGCACCTGCGCGCTGTCGATCGGCGAGAATTACGACGTGGCGCGGCTGAAAGAGATCATGCAGCTATGACCGACATCCTGCTGATCAACCCCAACACCACGGCCTCGATCACCGATCTCGTCCTCAAGACCGCCAAGCGCTTCGCCTCCAAAGGCACCAACCTGCGCGCCGTCACGGGCGCCTTCGGGCCGCGCTACATCGCCTCGCGCGTGGGCTATGCCATCGCCGGACACGCCGCGGTCGATGCCTTCGCCAACGATCGCGGGCACAAGGACGCCGTGGTGCTCGCCTGCTTCGGCGATCCGGGCCTCGCGGCGCTGAAGGAGATCGCGACGGTGCCGGTGGTTGGCATGGCCGACGCTTCGATCCTGCAGGCCTGCGCCATGGGCGACCGCTTCTCCATCGTCACCGGCGGCGAACGCTGGCAGTCGATGCTGGAGGAGTTCGTGGCAAGCCACGGTCTGTCCTCGCGCCTCGCCTCCATCCGCACCGTCGCGCCAACCGGCGCCGACATCGCGCGCAACCCGAAGGCCGCAATGGCGCTGCTGGCCAAAGGCTGCACCGCCTGCGTGCGCGACGACGGCGCCGACGTCGTGATCCTGGGTGGCGCCGGCCTGGCGGGACTTGCAGCCAAGCTGAAGGACGCCGTCGACGCGCCGCTGCTCGATGGCGTCGCCTGCGCGATCTCGACGGCCGAGGCACTGGCGAAGCAGAAGCTCGCCAAGGCGAAAAGCGGGACACTTGCGCTGCCGGCGCCCGTCGAAAGCGTCGGACTATCCAAAGGCCTCGCAAGACTGATCGGAGAGTAAAGGTCCCTCGCTTCGCTTGGGATGACAGTGGGTGTTGACTGCAAAGCAGCCTGTCATCCCGAGCGCAGCGAGGGACCTTTCCATTCCTGCTCGCAACTGACATGGTCCCTCCCATGCGGTTGGTTAGTTTTCGCCATGCGGACGCAGCCAAGATCGGCGCGGTCGTCGATGGCGGCATCGTCGATCTGTCGGGACGAACCTCGTCGCGTTGGCCGAGCCTGCGTGACGCCATCGCGGCCAAGGCGTTGCCGGCACTCGCCGCGGCCGCCAAGGGCGCCAAGGCCGATCTCTCCTTCGAAGAGGTCGAGCTCAGCCCCGTCATTCCCAACCCCGACAAGATCCTCTGCATCGGCCTCAACTATGCGAGCCACGTCGGCGAGGTCGGCCGCCAGCTGCCGACGGTGCCCAGCGTCTTCTCCCGCTTGCACAACACCCTGGTGCCGCACGGCGGCAGCATCGTGCGGCCGCGCGCCTCGATCGATTTCGACTTCGAGGGCGAGCTCGCCGTCGTGATCGGCGAGCGCTGCCGGCACGTGCCGCGCGCCAGCGCGCTGTCGGTCGTGGCGGGCTACACCTGCTTCCTCGACGGCAGCGTGCGCGACTTCCAGAAGCATTCGGTGACCGCCGGCAAGAACTTCCCGGCGACGGGACCGCTCGGCCCCTGGCTGGTCACGTCCGACGTGATCACCGACCCGCAGCGGCTCGAGCTCACGACTCGGCTGAACGGCGGCGTGGTGCAGCACGACACGACCGATCACATGATCTTCGACGTCGCCACCATCATCGAATATCTCTCGACCGTGACCTGGCTGGAGCCGGGCGACGTCATCGCCACCGGCACGCCCGACGGCGTCGGTCTGGGCCGCAAGCCGCCGCTCTGGATGAAGGCCGGCGACAAGGTCGAGGTCCAGATCTCCGGCATCGGGGTGTTAGGCGTAAATGTCGTCGACGAGTGAGCAACTCCGCGCGGCCGCTGGCTCGGAGGCCAGCTGGGGCCGCGACGCCAAAGTGATCGGCCTGATCTCTGCGGCGCATTTCACCAGCCACGTCCATCTGATGCTGCTGCCGCCGATCTTCGGCCCGGTGCGCGAGGCCTTCGGCGTCTCCTATATCGAGATCGGCATCGCGCTGACCGCCTACAACGTCATCTCGGCGGCCCTGCAGACGCCGGCCGGCTTCCTGGTCGACCGCATCGGCCCGCGCGCCATGCTGACGGGCGGCTTGCTGCTGGCCGCCTTGGCGCTGCTGGTCGCGGCCCTGCTGCCGCACTACTGGATTTTCGTGGTGGCCTACGCCTTCCTCGGCCTCGCCAACACCGTCTATCACCCGGCCGACTATTCCATCCTGTCGGCCACGATCGACGAGAAGCGCATCGGCAAGGCCTTCTCGATCCACAATTTCGCGGGCTTCTTCGGCTCCGGCGTGACGCCGGCGATGGTGCTGACCATCGCCGCGGTCTGGGGCTGGCAGGGCGCATTCCTGGCCGCGGCGGCGCTCGCGATCGCGTCGGCGACGCTGCTGATCGTGGCGGGCGGCATCCTGCCCAGGACCGTGCGTTTGCCGAAGAATGCAGGCCCGGGCGCCAAGGTCGGGCTGGAGTTGCTGCTGAGCGGGCCGGTGCTGCGCAACCTCCTGTTCTTCGTCTGCATCGCCATGGCCAACGGCGGCATCCAGACCTTCTCGGTCGTGGCGCTGGGCTCCCTGCACGGCACGCCGGCCGCCGTCGCCAACATGGGCCTCTCGGGCTTCCTGCTGTTCAGCGCCGCCGGCGTCCTTCTGGGCGGCATCATCGCCGACCGCACGCCGCACCACGAATGGGTGGCGGCGGTGGGCTTCTCCTTCACCTCGGCGATGGCAATCCTGCTGGGCTGGGTCGACATGCCGTCGGCCATCCTGATCTTCGTGATGTCGCTGGGCGGCCTCCTGAACGGCGTCATCCAGCCGTCGCGCGACATGATGGTGCGCGCCGTCACGCCGGTCGGCTCGTTCGGCAAGGTGTTCGGCTTCGTCTCGACCGGCTTCAACCTCGGCGGCATGGCGGCGCCCCTGCTCTATGGCTGGCTGATGGACCGCGGCCAGCCGCAGATGATCTTCGCCATCGTCACCGGCTTCATCATCCTGGCGCTGCTGACCGCCGTCACCCGCCGCAAACCGCAGGCTGCCGCCTCATGGACGCGTTGACCCCGACCGATACCCAGGGCAAGCAGGCGGCGCTGGCTCGCCGCTACGGCGCCGCCGTCCCGCCGGCGGGACCGTGGAACGAGACCATCGCCAGCCTGCTCGACCATCGCTCGGTGCGCAGTTTCCTGTCCGATCCCGTACCGCCCGGCACCCTGGAAACCCTGATTGCCGCCGCCCAGTCGGCCGCCACCAGCTCCAACATGCAGTTGTGGTCGGCGATTGCCATCACCGATCCGGCCACGCGCAAGGTGCTGGCCGGGATCGCCGGCAACCAGAAGCACATCGAGCAGTGCCCGCTCTACATCGCCTTCATCGCCGACATGTCGCGCAACGAGCGCATGTCGCAGGCCGAGCAGGTGACCTTCGAGAACCTGCCCTATCTCGAGACCTTCATGGTCGCCTGCATCGATGCCGCCCTGGCCGCCCAGAACGCCGTGGTCGCGGCCGAATCGCTGGGGCTGCGCACCGTCTATATCGGCGCCATGCGCAACGATCCGGCCCAGGTGCACAAGCTGCTGGGCCTGCCGCCCAAAGCCTTCGTCGTGTTCGGGCTCTGCGTCGGCTACGCCGATCCCAAGTCGAAGAACGAGGTCAAGCCGCGCCTGCCGCAATCGACCGTGCTGCATCACGAGCGCTACGACGCCGGCCCCGAGGCCCGCGACCGACCCGCCTATGACGCCGAAATGGCCGAATTCTCGGCTCGCAACGAGATGCAAGCCACGACCTGGACAGCCCGCATGCTGAGCCGCATGGGGCCGATCAAGTCGATGAACGGCCGCGAGCGTATCCGGGCAACCCTGGCGAAGCTGGGTTTCGAGATACGCTGAAGCGGATCGCGATCGGAGTCGCGCACTGGCCAATGCCAGCTGGGCGAGTGGCCAGTGCATGCACTGCTGGCAACTGCTCGAGGTTTGCGCCCTTTCCGCCCTTTCCGCCGGTACTTTCGTAGTGGAGCGGCATTGACTGCACCCCCTATCAGTAGAGGCCGCCTTCGGAGTTCGGACAATTCACCCTTGTGGGCATGGCAGAGCCGAACCCGGCCCAGCGGCAAGCGACCGGATGGGCCGCGGTAACCTTTTGGTCTCGGATCAACGATGCGAAAGAGCGGGAACGCGGGGAGGGACGCGCAACTGAGCGACTATATAACCAGAGTTCATTCGCGTCAATAACCTTGGTTCGTTAACGTCGTGCGGGTGCTTCCAGCCGAACGGAATGTGCTCCGACTTGTGACGAAACGATGGCGCGGCGGCGCCGCAGCCATCGCAACGCTTCCTCCGACCGCTCGTTTTTCCCCTGCGCGGCCATCCTCGGCCGCTTTCAGGAAGAGGAAGCACGCATGACCTACTCACTGTTGTTCAA
>JAEZHS010000281.1 GCA_023436825.1 Pseudomonadota bacterium
CGGCGAGCGGGAAGCGCATGCGGCCGGCGCGGTCGCCGCCATACTGGTCGTTGCGCTTGTTGCTGATCGGCGACAGGAACTGCGCCAGCAGATAGCCGTGCGCGCCGTGGATCTCGATCACGTCGTAACCCGCGGCATCGGCGCGCTTGGCCGCCTCGCCGAACTTCTTGACGAGGTCGTCGATGTCGGCGTGGTCGAGCTGACGCGGCACCATGTAGCCGTCGGCGGCCGCCAGCTCGGAGGGACCGACGACCTGCCACTTCTGCCAGCCCGCGCCCTCAGGGCCGAGCTGGCCCGGCTTGTCGAACGAGCGCGGCGTCGAGCCCTTGCGGCCGGAATGGGTGATCTGGGTCGCGGCGAGCGCGCCTTCCTGCTTCAGGAAGCGCACCAGCCGCTTGTGGCTCTCGATCTGGCCGTCGTCCCACAGGCCGAGATCGCCCTGCGTGACCCGGCCGCGCGGCTCGACGGCGCAGTTCTCGGTGAAGACGATGCCGAACTTGCCCAGCGCGAACTTGCCGAGGTGGACCAGATGGTAGTCGTTCACCAGCCCGTCGGTCGCCCGGTACTGCACCATGGGCGAGACGACGCAACGATTGGGCGCCGTGACGCCGCGTAGTTTCACCGGCTGGAAGAGAAGCGGTTTCTGCAAAGGTCGGTCCCCCGGACGCGATGGCTTGACTGGGTCGGGAACATAGACCGGCCGGTGGCCCGCAGCCTATCCTCGCGCCATGTTTGACCTCGTCATCCGAAACGGAACTGTTTTTGACGGCTCGGGCGCACCGCGCCGCGTGGCCGATGTCGCCGTGCAGGACGGCAAGATCGCCGCCGTCGGCCCCAAGCTCGCCAAGGGCAGGCGCGAGATCGACGCCGCCGGCCTGATGGTGACGCCGGGCTTCGTCGATATTCACACGCACTATGACGGCCAGGCGACCTGGGACCCGTTCGTGACGCCCTCCTCCTGGCACGGCGTGACGACGACGGTGTTCGGCAATTGCGGCGTCGGCTTCGCGCCGGTGCGGCCGGGCAAGTCACCCTACCTGATCAACCTGATGGAAGGCGTCGAGGACATCCCCGGTACGGTGTTGAGCGAGGGCGTGAAGTTCGACTGGGAATCCTTCCCCGACTATCTCGATGCGCTAGCGTCGATGGGTCGTGCCGTCGATGTCGCCGCGCAGCTGCCGCACGGCGCGCTGCGCTTCTACGTCATGGGCGATCGTGGTGCCGATCACGCCGAGGTGCCGAGCGAGCGCGAGATCGAGGAGATGGCGCGGCTCACCGAGGAGGCGCTGCGTGCCGGCGCCATGGGCTTCACGACCTCGCGTACCACCAAGCACAAGGCCAAGGACGGCCGCTTCACGCCCTCGCTCAGCGCCCGCGAGGCCGAGCTTTTGGGCATCGCCGCCGGCATGAAGCGTGCCGGCCGTGGCGTGCTGCAGGTCAATTCCGACTTCGGACCCGGAGAGTTCGAAGCGCTCGAGGCGGCGTCGGCGCTGGCCGGCCGGCCATTGTCATGCCTGCTGGTGCAAGTCGATGCCCAGCCGAAGCTGTGGCGCGAAACGCTCGACCAGATCCACGCCGTGCGTAAGGCAGGTCGTTTTGCCAACGCACAGGTCGGTTCGCGGCCGATCGGCGTCCTCATGGGCTTGGAAACCACGGCGCACCCCTTCGCCGCACATCCAGCCTGGCTTGAGATGCGCAAGCTCTCGCCGGCCGAACGCTACGCCCGCCTCGCAGCCGACGCCGACCTGCGTCGCCGCCTCGTCGAAGAACCGAACGGCGGCGGCCCACGAGCCTTCATGGCCGAGTCGTTCCACAAGATGTTTCCCGTGGGCGACAAGCCCGACTACGAGCCGGACGCCAGCAATTCGATCGCGGCCATCGCCCAGCGCGGCAATCGCACGCCGCAGGCCGTTGCGCTCGACGAATTGATGTCGCGCGACGGCAAGGGCCTGCTGATGCTGCCGTTCGAGAACTACGCCTATGGCAGCCTCGACGTGGTGCACGAGATGATCACCGACTCAGCCACGGTGCTCGGTGTGGCCGACGGCGGCGCGCATGTCGGCGTGATCTGCGATGCCTCCTCGCCGACCTCGCTGCTCACGCTGTGGGGCCGCGACCGCACGCGCGGACCGAAGCTGTCGCTCGAGTTCCTGGTGGCCAAGCAGACGCGCGGCACGGCACAGGCCTACGGCCTTGGCGATCGCGGCCTGCTGGCGCCCGGCCACAAGGCCGACATCAACGTCATCGACTTCGATGCGCTCACCCTGAAGCGGCCCGAGGTTGTCTACGACCTGCCAGCGGGCGGCCGCCGACTGATCCAGCGCGCCGCGGGCTATCGGCACACCTTCAATGCCGGCGTCGAGACGGTGCACAGCGACGAGCTCACCGGCGACCGGCCGGGCACGCTCGTCAGAGGTGCTCAGACCGTCATGTGACGGCGCACCGCCTCGGTATCGAAGGTCTCGCGTGTTCCCGACATCACGATCTCGCCGCGGTCCATCACGGCGAAATCGTCGGCGAGCTCATGGGCGAAATCGAGATACTGCTCGACCAGCAGGATCGCCATGTCGCCACGCTGGCGCAGGAAGGTGATGGCGCGCCCGATGTCCTTGATCACCGACGGCTGGATGCCCTCGGTCGGCTCGTCGAGCACCAGGAGCTTGGGCCGCATGGTCAGAGCGCGGCCGATGGCGAGCTGCTGCTGCTGGCCGCCCGACAGGTCGCCGCCGCGGCGGCGCAGCATCGACTGCAGCACCGGGAACAGCTCGAACACCTCGTCGGGCACCCTCTTCAGGTCGCGGCCGACGGGGGCGAAGCCGGTCTCGAGGTTCTCCTTCACCGTCAGCAGAGGAAAGATCTCGCGGCCCTGCGGCACCAGGGCGACGCCGCGCCGGGCGCGGTCGTAAGGCGGCACGCGCGAGACGTCCTGGCCGTCGAGCGAGATCGAGCCAGACGCAATGGGCTGCAGGCCGCAGATGGCGCGCAGCAGGCTGGTCTTGCCGACGCCGTTACGGCCGAGCAGGCAGGTGACGCGGCCGATGTTGGCGGTGAGCGACACCGAGCGCAGCGCCTGGGCGGCGCCATAGAAGAGGTTGACGTTCTGGACCGTGAGCATCGTCGTCAGCGCCCGAGATAGACTTCGACGACGCGCGGATCGGCGCTCACCTGGTCGAGCGAGCCCTCGGCCAGCATCGAGCCCTCGTGCAGCACCGTCACCTTGACGCCGAGCGCGCGCACGAAGCTCATGTCGTGCTCGACCACAACGACCGAATGCGTCCTGTTGATCTCGCGCAGCACCTGGGCGGTGGTCTCGGTCTCGACGTCGGTCATGCCGGCCACCGGCTCGTCGACCAGCAGCAGCTTGGGATCCTGGGCGAGCAGCATGCCGATCTCCAGCCACTGCTTCTGGCCGTGGCTGAGACGCGCCGCCAGCATGTGCTGCTGCGGCTCCATGCGGATGATCGATAGAATCTCGTCCAGGCGATTGTTCTCGGCCTTGGTCGGCGTTGCCAGAAGCAGCTTGTACCAGCTGCGCAAACCGGCCAGCGCCAGCAGAAGGTTGTCGCGCACCGTGTGGTTCTCGAACACGGTGGGCTTCTGGAACTTGCGGCCGATGCCCAAGGTGGCGATGTCGGCCTCGTCGAGCTTGGTGAGGTCGGCCTTGCCGTCGAACACGACCTCGCCCTCGTCAGGTCGCGTCTTGCCGGTGACGACGTCCATCATCGTGGTCTTGCCGGCGCCGTTGGGGCCGATGATGGCGCGCATCTCGCCCGGCTCGACCAGCAGCGAGAGGTTGTTCAGCGCCTTGAAGCCGTCAAACGAGACGGTGACGCCGCTGAGATAGAGCAGCGCCGAGGTGCTCCTGTGCTCGGTCATGCTCATGCGGGCACCTTCGCCTTGCGCACGGTGCCGCGCGAGCGGACCTGCGACCACAGGCCGACGATGCCCTTGGGCAGGAACAGCGTGACGGCGATGAACAGCGCGCCCAGCGCAAACAGCCAGACCTCGGGCAGAGCGCCGGTGAGCCACGTCTTGCCGAAATTGACGGCGAAGGCACCGATCACCGGTCCGATCAGCGTGCCGCGGCCACCAACGGCGACCCACAGCACCGCCTCGATCGAGTTTCCGGGCGAGAACTCGCTGGGATTGATGATGCCGACCTGCGGCACATAGAGCGCGCCGGCGACGCCCGCCATCGCCGCCGACAGCACGAAGACGAAGAGCTTGTAGCCCTCGACCCGGTAACCCAGGAAGCGCATGCGGCTTTCGGCGTCGCGCACCGCGGTCAGCGCCTTGCCGAAGCGCGAGCCGACGACGGCGCCCGAGATCACCAGGAAGATGGCCAGCGCCAAGGCCGACGCGAAGCACAGCGCGGCGCGCGTGGCGTCGGACTGCACCGAGAAGCCCAGTATGTCCTTGAAGTCGGTCATGCCGTTGTTGCCGCCGAGCCCCATGTCGTTGCGGAAGAAAGCGAGCATGAGAGCGAACGTCATGGCCTGGGTGATGATCGAGAGATAGACGCCGGTGACGCGGCTCCTGAAGGCGAACCAGCCCAACGCCAGGGCGAGCACGCTCGGCACCACGACGATCATGATGGCGGCGAACCAGAACTGGTCGAAGCCGTGCCAGAACCAGGGCAGCTCCTTGTAGTTCAGGAACACCATGAAGTCGGGCAGCAGCGGA
>JAEZHS010000383.1 GCA_023436825.1 Pseudomonadota bacterium
CCTCCCCTTCGCGGAAGCCGCGAAGGGGAGGTGCCCGCGTAGCGGGCGGAGGGGTCATGGGCCACAGCATTGTGCTCGGACTCTTCACCCCTCCGGCCCTTCGGGCCACCTCCCCATCGCGGATCCCGCGATGGGGAGGAAAGGCCTTCCCATGATCAACCGCATCCTCGACTTCTCCATCCACAACCGCTGGCTGGTCATCCTGCTGGCGCTGGGCGTTGGCGCACTCGGCGCCTGGAACTTCACCCGGCTGCCAATCGACGCCGTGCCCGACATCACCAACGTCCAGGTGCAGGTCAACACCGTGGCGCCGGGCTATTCGCCGCTCGAGGTCGAGCAGCGCATCACCTTCCCGCTCGAAACGGCGATGGGCGGGCTGCCGAAGCTCGACTACACGCGCTCGCTGTCGCGCTACGGCCTCAGCCAGGTGACGGTCGTCTTCAAGGACGGCACCGACATCTACTTCGCCCGCCAGCTCGTCAACGAGCGCATCCAGGAGGCCAAGGACAAGCTGCCGCCCGGCATCGAGACCTCGATGGGCCCGGTCTCGACCGGCCTGGGCGAGATCTACATGTACGCCGTCGAGGCCAAGCCCGACGCCAGGAAGCCGGACGGCCAGCCCTACTCGGCGACGGACCTCAGGACCATCCAGGACTGGATCATCAAGCCGCAGCTCCGCACGGTGCCTGGCATCGTCGAGGTCAACACGATCGGCGGCTACGAGAAGCAGTTCCACGTGCTACCCGAGCCCGCCAAGCTGATGGCCTACAAGCTGACGTTCCGCGACGTCATGACGGCCCTGATGTCGCACAACGCCAATGTCGGGGCGGGCTACATCGAGCGCAACGGCGAGCAGTACCTGGTGCGCACGCCGGGCCAGGTGAACACGGTCGACGAGATTCGCGACATCGTCATCGGCTCGCGCGGCGGCGTTCCGATCCGGATCGGCGATGTCGCCGAGGTCAAGGAAGGCACCGACCTGCGCACCGGCGCGGCCACGCTCGACGGCAAGGAGACCGTGATCGGCACCACCATGCTGCTGATCGGCGAGAACAGCCGCACGGCGGCGCAACGCGTCGCGAGCAAGCTCGGCGAGATCGCAGCCTCGCTGCCGGACGGCGTCGTCGCCCGCACGATCTACGACCGCACGCGGCTGGTCGAGGCCACCATCTGGACGGTCGAGAAGAACCTGCTGGAAGGCGCGCTGCTGGTCATCATCGTGCTGTTCCTGATCCTGGGGAATTTCCGCGCCGCCGTCGTGACGGCCTGCGTCATTCCGTTGTCCATGCTGTTCACCATCACCGGCATGGTCGAGAACCGCATCAGCGCCAACCTGATGAGCCTCGGCGCCATCGATTTCGGCATCATCATCGACGGCGCCGTGATCGTGGTGGAGAACTGCCTGCGCCTGCTGGCCGAGGAGCAGCATCGGCGCGGCCGGCCGCTGACGCGCACCGAGCGTTTCGGCACGATCCTCGGCGCCGCCCAGGAAGTGATCAAGCCCAGCCTGTTCGGCACTCTGATCATCGGCGTGGTCTACCTGCCGATCCTCACGCTGACCGGCGGCGAGGGCAAGATGTTCACGCCGATGGCGATCACGGTGCTCATGGCGCTGACGGCGGCCGCGATCCTGTCGATGACGGTGGTGCCCGCGGCCGTGGCCTTGTTCGTCACCGGCCGGGTGGCCGAGAAGGAAAACCTGTTCATGCGCGGCGCGCAGCGGCTCTACGCGCCGACGCTGGAACAGGCCGTGCGCCTGCGCTTCGTGATCGTCGGTCTCGCTGTCCTGCTCGTGGCAGTGAGCGGCGTGGCGGCCTCGCGCATGGGCGGCGAGTTCATTCCTTCGTTGGACGAGGGCGACATCGCCATGCACGCGATGCGCATCCCCGGCACCAGCCTCACCCAGTCGGTGCAGATGCAGGAGGCGCTGGAGAAGGCCATCAAGGAGTTCCCCGAGGTCAAGGAGGTCGCGGCCAAGATCGGCACCGCCGAGGTCGCGACCGATCCCATGCCGCCCAATGTCGCCGACAACTTCATCATGCTGAAGCCACGCAGCGAGTGGCCCGATCCGAAGCGGCCCAAGGCCGACCTCGTCGCCGCCATCGAGAAGCGTGTCGCCGAGATACCCGGCAACAACTACGAGTTCACCCAGCCGATCCAGATGCGGTTCAACGAGCTGATCTCGGGCGTGCGCAGCGACCTCGGCGTGAAGATCTTCGGCGACGACCTCGACACGCTGCTGTCGATCGCGAACAAGGTGCAGGCCGTCGTGCAGAGCGTGCCGGGTGCGGCCGACGTCCGCACCGAGCAGGTCTCGGGCCTCCCCATGCTGACGGTCAAGCCGAACCGCGCCGCGCTGGCGCGCTACGGCATCAGTCTCGCCGAACTGCAGGAAGTGATCGAGATCGCGGTGGGTGGCAAGGAAGCGGGCCTGGTGTTCGAAGGCGACCGGCGCTTCGACATCGTCACGCGCTTGCCCGAGCATCTCAGGGTGGACCTGGATGCGCTGTCGTCGCTGCCGATCCCCGTGCCGGTCCAGCCCGCGGCGACCGGCGAGAACGGCCGCAAGGCGATCGTGCAGACCGGCATCGGAACGGCAGCGCCCTACGTGCCGCTGTCGGCGGTGGCGGAGATCGAGGTCGCGCCGGGGCCGAATCAGATCACGCGCGAGAACGGCAAGCGCCGGGTGGTCGTCACCGCCAACGTGCGCAACCGCGACCTCGGCTCGTTCGTCGCCGAGGTGCAGCGCGAGGTCGCCGCCAAGGTCAAGCTGCCGGCGGGCTACTGGATCGGCTGGGGTGGCCAGTTCGAGCAGCTCGTCGCGGCGTCGGGGCGGTTGGCGATCGTCGTGCCCGTCGCGCTGCTGCTGATCTTCGTCCTGCTGTGCATGAGCCTGGGCTCGGTCGGCGATGCGCTGCTGGTGTTCAGCGGCGTGCCGCTGGCGCTCACGGGCGGCGTGGCGGCGCTGGCGTTGCGCGACATTCCGCTGTCGATCAGCGCCGGCGTCGGCTTCATCGCGTTGTCGGGCGTGGCCGTCCTCAACGGCCTCGTGATCATCTCGTTCATCCAGCGCTTGCGCCACGACGGCATGCCGGTCGGCGAGGCGGTGCGCGAAGGCGCCATGAAACGCCTGCGACCGGTGCTGATGACGGCGCTGGTCGCCTCGCTCGGCTTCGTGCCGATGGCGATCGCGGTCGGGCCCGGCGCCGAGGTGCAGCGTCCGCTCGCCACTGTCGTCATCGGCGGCATCATCTCGTCCACGATCCTCACGCTCGTGGTCCTGCCGGCGCTCTATGCGCTGTTCCATCGTGACAAGCCCGTTCAACAAGGAGAAAAGTGATGAAGAGGCTCATGACGGTCGTTGCCCTGATCCTGTGGTCCGGCGTGGCGATCGCCCAGCACAGCCACGGCAACATGAAGGGTCCCAACGGCGGCCCGATGCAGGACGTCGCCGGCGTCCATGCCGAGCTGGTGGTCGCCGGCAATGCCGTGACCGTCAACCTGTTCGATGAGGGCAACAAGCCGGTTTCGGCCAAGGGCTTCAGCGGGTCGGTGCTGGTGGTGTCGGGCGGCGCGCGCGAGACGGTTCAGCTTGCGGTGTCGGGTGACAGCGCCCTGAAAGGCGAGGCCAAGAATCCGGTGGCGGTGGGAACCCAGGTGACGCTGGTCCTGAAGAACGCAGCCGGGAAGTCGGGCCAGGTCAAGTTCTGACGGTGTCGGCCGACGATGGACGGGAGGAGCGGCGGGCTCCTCCCATCGCACTACCAACGGCTGATAAACATATAGTTGTCCATGCTCGGTTTGGCTGCGTACGAGGCCTCCCTGACCAAAGAGCAGCGGCGATGGCGCGTCGAGGCCCGGGCGGCCTGGCTGCGGCTGATCGTGCTCGCCATCCTGGCCGTCAACCTTGCCCTGGCGCCGCGGCACGGCAGCTTTCTGGTCCATGCCAATGTCGTCCTGGGCTATGGCCTCGCGACCGCACTGGCGCTTGCCCTGGCCGGCATGAGGCGCGGACCACCCTGGCTGGCCGCGAGCTTTGTCGTCGTCGACGCCGTGCTCGTCGTCGCCCTGTTTCACGAGCATCTTTTCACCAGCAGCCTGGACCACAGCCTGACGGCGCCGTCGCTGGCGATCGGCTTCCTGTTGCTGACGCATGTCGCCCTTCGTCTCGATCCAAGGCTGATCCTTCTCTTCTCGCTTTCGGTGATCGCGGGCTGGCTGTTCTTCCTGGTGGTCGCAGTCGATGCCCATGTCGCCGAGGGGACGGCGCGCGGGGTCGACTGGAGACTGTTCTGGATCGAAGCGGCCCTGGCGACGGCTTTCGGCTTCGCGGCGTTCGTCTGCTGCCTGCTGACCAACGACCACAACGTCATGCTGCGCAATGCCGTCGCCAGTGAGCGCGGCCGCGCCAATCTCAGGCGCTTCTTTCCGCCGACCGTGCTGTCGCAGCTCGAGAAGACCGGCGAGTCGCTCGGGCTGGCACGCCGGCAGGTCGCCGTCATGTTCGTCGATTTGCGCTCGTTCACCGGTTTCAGCGAAGCCGTGCCACCCGAGGAGGTCGCCGGGCTGCTGGCCGAGTATCGCGAGCTCGTGACCTCGGCGGTGTTCGCCCATGGCGGCTCGGTCGACAAGTTCATCGGCGACGGCGTCATGGCTGTTTTCGGCCAGCCCTGGAGTGGATCGGACGACGTGGTGCGGGCGCTCGAATGCGCGGTGTCGTTGGCCGGATCGCTCGATCGGTGGGCGAGGGCAAGAGAGCAGCGCGGCCAGAAGGCGCTGGCCGCGGGGATCGGCCTTCATGCCGGCACGGCGATCGGCGGAATCCTGCGCAGCGGATCGCACGCCGAATTCACCTTGTTCGGCGACGTGGTCAATGTCACCGAACGACTCGAGCGCCTGTGCAAGACGCTCGACGCGTCGCTGGTCGCGTCCGATGCCGTGATCGCTCGACTTCCGGGCTCGGCCATCGGTGCCGGATGGCTATGGAAGGACGACGTCGCATTGGAAGGCCGCTCGGGTCGCCTGCGGATTGCCTATCGGCGCCTTCGAGGTGATGGCGGTACAGGATGGGCCGAGAGCGGCAAAGGCTGATTCTGAAGTTCACCGGTCGATTGTGGAAGGTGTGACAACGTGTTATAACTCCAGCATGAAAATCGCTATTCGGCGCATTGGGAACTCCCTGGGTGTGATCGTGCCGAAACCGATTCTCGACGCGTGGGGGGCCGGCGAAGGCGATCAGCTCGAGGTGACGGCACGTGGTATCCGGCCCGCTGCACGCCCCGGCCTGTCGCATCAGGCGCTGGATGAGCTCAAGCGGTCGATAGCGCTCGCGGTCGTGCGCCAGTTCACACCCAACGAGATTCGCGCGCAGATTCTTGCCAATCTCCACCGTTGGCGTCGGCAGGGTGCGTGGGTATCGGCCTATGACGAGTGGCGGGATATTGCCGAGCGCGGCGACGACGGAGAGCTTTTCGCGGCGATGTTGGGTCGCGACGACAATGCGACGAGACTGCGCCAGTCGATGCCGTTCGTCGGTCTGCTATCTCAGGAGGAGGTGCGGCGACTCCATGAAAAAGCAGCAGGTTGATCACGTTCTTCGTGCCGCCGGCCGGATCACGGGCGAGAAACAGTTCGTGATCATCGGAAGCCAGTCGCTTCACGGGAAATATCCCGACGTTGCCGATGAGATCGTCATGTCGGCCGAGGTCGATCTGATTGCCATGAAGAACCCGCAGCTGACGGACCTTCTAAACGAAATCGGCATCGATTCGCTGTTCCATCAAAACTACGGCTACTACGCCGACCCGGTCGACGTGACGACGGCGATACTGCCCAAGGGATGGAAGGGCAGGCTGGTGAACTTGCCGCAAGGCGATACGGCGGGCGTCAGGGGGCTATGCCTCGAGCCGCATGATCTTGCGATCGCCAAGTATGCCGCTCGTCGCGACAAGGATGTCATCTTCACCCGCGAGCTTGCGCGCCGGGGCCTCGTCTCCTGCGATAGGTTGCTGACTTTGCTCGACCAAACGACCGTTACAGCAGACATACGGCAGCGTATTCGTGAGGACATCGCGGCCGACTTCGGCTCTTCGGAGAGTGCACGACGATAGGGACGCCGCGAAACGCGACCCTAGCACCTGGAATCACAAATGCCTGAGACGTGCCCACTGTCATCCCGAGCGAAGCGGGGAACCTTTCTCGCGGTCTCAAAGGCCCTCGCTACGCTCGGGGTGACAGCTACGACTCACCCTTCAGTGCGGTACTAGTGGAGGTACTTGTCGAGTCGCCTGCGCGCCTCCTCGACCCCTCGGTGAATCTTCTCTTCTTCCGGTTTCGGCGGCCGTATCAGTTTCGTCAGCCAGACGACGGCGGGCACACCGAACCCGATGACGAACAGCACGCCGATCACCAAGGCCGTATACATGGGCGCCTCCTGGAGGACGTCGCGAAACACGACCACGCCACGCTCTTGCAGCCTTCAGCTCCGATGCGTATAACCGCAATTGCGAACCATTCGCATTTGAGGGGCGGGCATCGGAATGCCGCCGGCCGACCAGACGCTGACACTCTACATGGCGCACCGTGGTTAGCTGGTGAATTATGCCAGCGGCATCATCGGCGATCGGGCGCGCGTGGAGGACGTGGTTCAGGAAGCCTATCTCAGGTTCTCCGTGGCCGCGGCGCGGCGCCTGTTCGACGAGCCGTCGGCTACCTCTACCGCATCGTCCACAACCTTGCCTTCGACGGCGTGCGCCGCCTGAGCCTGGAAGGCCGCCACATCAGGCGCGGCGCCGACCCGGCGGCCGTCGACGTGGCGGAGGAGAGGCCGTCGCCCGAGGCCGAGCTGATCGCCCGCCAGGCGTCGACCCTGCTGTTCGCCGTCGACGGACTGCAGCGCAGCCAGGGCCTGGAATGGAACATCTTCGGCGAGCCGCTGCCCGGCTTCCGCGCGCTCGGCGGCGTCAGCCTGATGGACGGCCGGCTGGTCAACACGGCCTCGGCTCTGACCAACGGCATGAAGGCGACCGGCGTGCCCGACGTGCAGCTCAACCTCGCCGGCGAATGGGATGCTTCGTTCCTGCGAGGACTGACCTTCTCGGGCCGCGTCATCTATACCAGCATGCGGTATCTCGATCCGGCCAACACCCAGAGCATCCCGAGCTGGACGCGCTTCGATACCGGCGTGCGCTATACCTTCGAACGCCCCGACGGCAAGCCTGTGTCGCTGCGCTTCAACGTCGAGAACCTGTTCGACCTCAACTACTGGCCTCGGCCAATCCGACCTTCGGCCTGTCGATGGGCGCGCCGCGCACGTTCCTGGTGTCGCTCACTGCCGGGTTCTGAGGTGGAGTCAAGTTCTTACGGACCCCGCGCATCC
>JAEZHS010000388.1 GCA_023436825.1 Pseudomonadota bacterium
CCTGCGGGCTCCCGCCCCGCGCGCGGGCCGGAAGAGCATGACCGGGCCTGCAGGCCCGTGGTCCAGTAAGACTACTTCGTCAACCTCAGCGCCGCGAACCGGGGATCGCCCTGGCGTTCGACGAACAGCAGGACCGAGCGCTTCTTGGCCTGCTGCAGCTTGCCCACGAGGTCGGTGACTTCCTGCGGCGTGGTGACCGGCTTCTGGTCGACCTCGAGGATGACGTCGCCCGCCTGGAGCTGCTTCTCGGCCGCCGGGCTGTTGGGCGCCACCTTGGTGATGACGACGCCCTTCACCTGGTCGGACAGGCCGTACTTCTCGCGCAGCTGGTCGGTGACCTTCTGCAGGGTCAGCCCGAGCTGCTCGACGGTCGAGACGACCGGCTGGTCGGGCTCGGCCGGCTTCTTGCCGCCGCCCTGGGCCGCCGCGTTCTGCTTGCCCTCTTCCTCCTGCTCGCCGATGCGCAGCTTCAGCGGCACTTCCTTGCCGCCGCGCCAGACCACGATGTCGATCGTGCTGCCGACGCGGGCGTTGGCGACCAATCGCGGGAAGCGGCGCAAGTCGAGGACGTCCTGGCCGGCAAAGCTCAGGATGATGTCATTGCGCTTGAGACCGGCCTTGGCAGCCGGACCGTCGGACACGACGTTGGCCACCAGCACGCCGCGCGCCCGGTCGAGGCCGAAGGAGTCGGCGATGTCGTCGGTGACGCTCTGGTAGCTCACGCCCACCCAGCCGCGCTTGACGCGGCCGAACTCGCGCAGCTGGTCGGCGACCTGCTTCACCAGGTTCGACGGGATCGAGAAGGCGAGACCGGCATTGACGCCCGACGGCGAATAGATCGCGGTGTTGACGCCGATCACCTCGCCCTGGGAATTGAACAGCGGACCGCCCGAGTTGCCCTTGTTGATGGCGGCGTCGGTCTGCAGGTAATCGTCCAGCGAATCGTTCAGCGAGCGGCCGCGCGCCGAGATGATGCCGGCGGTCACCGAGTGGCCGAGGCCGAACGGGTTGCCGATCGCGATCACCCAGTCGCCGACACGCTCCTTGTCGGAATCGCCCCACTTGATGGCGGGCATCGGGCGCTTGTTCGGCGGCTCGACCTTGAGCAGAGCCACGTCGATGCGGCTGTCAGAGCCGATCAGCTTGGCCTTGAGCTGGGTATCGTCACGGAAGATGACCGTGATGTCCTCGGCGCCCTGGATGACGTGGTTGTTGGTGACGATATAGCCCTCGGGGTCGATCACGAAGCCGGAGCCCAGCGACGTGCCGCGGCGCTTCTGCTCCTCGCCACCGCGCTTGTCGAAGAATTCCTTGAACAGCTCCTCGAACGGCGAGCCGGGTGGAAGCTGCGGCATGTCACGCAGCCGTGGACCCTGCTGCGGCACGTTCTGGGTGGTGGTGATGTTGACCACCGTCGGCATCAATTTGTCGACCAGTTCGGCGAAGCTATCCGGCGCGTTGCGCACCGGCTGAGCCACGACGGGCTGCGCCAACACCAGACCAAACGACATGGCCGCCGCGACGGCGACGGACCTCAAAACACCAGGAAAATCAGTGAGAATCACGTCCGACCTCCAACGGCGCTCAGGCCTCAACGGATCGGAACGGCCGGCGCCGCGCGTTCGAGTTCCTGTCTACATGGCGGCCGATTGTGGCGCAAATAAAGAGGCGTTGATGTTGCTGATTGTTTCAGCTTTTGAACCGCTTTTGCAAAAATCGGCCGGTGGCGTTGCAGGACTGCCACAACGCCACCGGTACGGTTCCGGACGCTCGTTTTCGAGAACTACTTCTTGGCCGCCGGTGGTCCCGACGGATCGTTGAAATAACGGAAGAAATCGTTGTCTGGGCTCAGCAGCATGGTGGAGCCGCCGGATCCGAAGGCCTGCTTGTAAGCTTCCATGCGCCTGTAGAACGCATAGAAGTCCTTGTCCTTGTTGAAGGCCTGGGCATAGATCCGCGTGGCTTCGGCATCGGCCTCGCCCTTCAGGATCTGGGCCTTGAGCCCGGCGTCGGCCTTGATGACGGCGACCTCGCGATCGGCCGTGGCGGTGATGCGGGCCTTCTCCTCGTCGCCCTCGGCGCGCAGCTGGCCGGCTTCGCGTTCGCGATCGGTCTTCATTCGGTTATAGACCGACTGGGAATTGGCCTGCGGCAAATCTGCACGCTTTATGCGTACGTCGACGGTATCGACGCCGAGGTCCCTGGTCTTTGCATTCACCCGCTTGGTGATGTCGTCCATCAGGGTCTCGCGACGGTCGGTCAGCACCGCATGGAGCGGCACCGAGCTCAGTACGCCGCGGATCTCGGAGTTGATCAGCGAATCGAGAAGCCCGCGCAGCGCTGGCTCGCCGCCCGGGACGGTCTGGGCAAAGGTCTTGGCGTTGGTGATCTTGTAACGGGCATAGGCATCGACCACGAGGCGCTTCTGGTCGCCGGCGATGATCTCGAACTCCTCGGCTTCGTAGTCGAGCAGCCGGCGGTCGATGCGCTGGATGTCCTGGATCAGCGGAACCTTGGCATAGAGGCCGGGTTCGACCTTGGGGGCGCCGACGATGGCGCCGAACTGGCGGACCAGCACCTGCTTGGTCGGGTCGACGGTGTAGAAGGTCTGGGTCACCAGGAAGATGGCGACCGCGATCGCGATCAGCGCGATAATCGCACGGTTGCTCATCGTGTCGCTCCCTGGGGCTGCGGGCCGGTTCGTGGCGTCGCCTGCGATTGGCCGCCGGGTTGCGTCGGCTTCAGCTCGGGCAGCGGCAGGTAAGGCAGCACGCCACCGGTGCCGGAGGTGTTCTTGTCGACCAGCACCTTGTTCACGTTGCGCAGCACCTCCTCCATGGTGTCGAGGTAGAGCCGCTCGGTGGTGATGTCCCTGGCCTTGTCGTACTGCTCGTAGACTTGGGTGAAGCGCTGGGCGTCACCGCTCGCCCGGGCGACGGTCTCGGCCTTGTAGGCTTCGGCGCGCTGGATGATCGATTCGGCCTCGCCCTTGGCGCGCGGCAGCACCTGGTTGCGGTAGGTGTTGGCCTCGTTGATGCTCTTCTCCTTGTCGGCGCGCGCCGCCTGCACGTCGCGGAAGGCCGCGATCACTTCCTGCGGCGGGTCGACACGCAGGAGCTGGACGTTGGAGATGCGCACGCCCAGCCCATACTCGTCGAGGATGCGCTGCAACAGGTCCTTGGCGTCCTGCTCGATG
>JAEZHS010000390.1 GCA_023436825.1 Pseudomonadota bacterium
GCCCGGGCCGTCGAGCTTGATGACGCCCGATTCGATCATCTCGTGATAGAGGTCGTTGCCCTCGCGGGTACGCTCACCGACGCCGGCGAACACCGACACGCCGCCGTGCGCCTTGGCGACGTTGTTGATCAGCTCCATGATCGTCACGGTCTTGCCGACGCCGGCGCCGCCGAACAGGCCGATCTTGCCGCCCTTGGCGTAGGGCGCCAGCAGGTCGATGACCTTGATGCCCGTCACCAGGATCTGCGCTTCCGTCGACTGCTCGACGAACTCCGGCGCGTTGCGATGGATCGGAAGGGTCTGCTTGTTGTTGACCGGGCCGCGCTCGTCGACCGGCTCACCGATGACGTTCAGGATGCGGCCCAACGTCTCGGGGCCGACCGGCATGGCGATCGGGCCGCCAGTGTCGACCGCCTTCTCGCCGCGGACCAAGCCGTCGGTCGTGTCCATGGCGATGGTGCGGACCTCGGACTCGCCGAGATGCTGCGCCACCTCGAGCACCAGCCGGCGGCCGCCGCTGTCGACATGCAGCGCGTTCAGGATGTTCGGCAGGTCGGCGTCGAAGCGCACGTCGACGACCGCGCCCGTGATCTGGGTGATCGTGCCGATGTTGTTGGTGGCCATGGTTTCCCTTCCTTCGATAGCGGTCGGCACGGGCTAGACAGCCTCAGCGCCGGAGATGATCTCGATGAGTTCCTTGGTGATCGAAGCCTGACGCGAGCGGTTCATCTGCAGCGTCAGCTTCCTGATCATGTCGCCGGCGTTCTTGGTTGCGCTGTCCATCGCCGTCATCTGCGAGCCGTAGAAGCTCGCGGCGTTCTCCAGCAGGACGCGGAAGATCTGGACGGTGAGATTGCGCGGCAGCAGGTCGGCCAGGATCTCGGCCTCGTCGGGCTCAAACTCGTAGGACGCCCCGCCAGCGGGCGCGGCATTCGCGGCAGCCTGGGGTGCCGGCGGCGGAATGAGCTGCTGGCGGGTGACGATCTGCGTCATCGCCGACTTGAAGCGGTTGAAGATCACTGAGGCGACGTCGAACTCGCCGGCCTCGAACATCTCCAGGACCCGCGCTGCCACCTTCTGGGCATCGCCGTAGCCGAGCCGCGGACGGCCGAGATCGGTAATGGTCTCGACGATGTTGCCGGCAAAGTCGCGGCGCAGCTGGTCGCGGCCCTTGCGGCCGACCGCCAGCACCTTGACCGTCTTGCCCTCCGCCATCAGCGCGCGGATGGTGCGACGCGCCTCGCGCACGATCGAGCTGTTGAAGGCGCCGCACAAGCCGCGGTCGGCGGTGGCGACGATCAGCAGATGGACCTTGTCGGAGCCCGTGCCGGCCAGCAGCTTCGGGCCAGTACCGCCCTTGAAGGAGGCCCCGAGCGAGGCCATCAGGTTGTCCATCGCTTCGGCGTAGGGGCGGGCTGCCGTGGCCTGCTCCTGGGCGCGCCGCAGCTTTGCCGCGGCCACCATCTTCATGGCCTTCGTGATCTTCTGCGTCGACTGGACGCTTCGGATCCTGAGCCGGTAACTCTTGAGACTGGGCATCGGAAGCCGGCGACCTTAGGCGAACTTCTTGGTGAAGTCGGTCAGGAAGGCCTTCAGCTTGTCGTCCGTCTCCTTGACGATCTCGCGCTTGTCGCGGATCGAAGCCAGGATCGAGCCCTCGGCGCGCAGCGCATCGAGCATCTGGCGCTCGAAGTCACCGATGCGATTGACCGGCAGGTTGTCGAGGAAGCCGCGGGTGCCGGAATAGATCGAGGCGACCTGCTCCTCGACCGGCATCGGCGAGTACTGATTCTGCTTCAGGAGTTCGGTCAGACGCTGGCCGCGCGCCAGCAGGCGCTGGGTCGAGGCGTCGAGGTCGGAGGCGAACTGGGCGAACGCCGCCATCTCGCGGTACTGCGCCAGCTCGAGCTTCATGGTGCCGGCGACCTGCTTCATCGCCTTGATCTGGGCCGCCGAACCGACGCGGCTCACCGACAGACCGACGTTGATCGCGGGCTTGATGCCTGCATAGAACAGCTCGGCCTCGAGGAAGATCTGTCCGTCGGTGATCGAGATGACGTTGGTCGGGATGTAGGCCGACACGTCGCCGGCCTGCGTCTCGATGACCGGCAGCGCCGTGAGCGAACCCGAGCCGTTCTTCTCGTTCAGCTTGGCGGCGCGCTCGAGCAGCCGCGAGTGGAGATAGAACACGTCGCCGGGATACGCCTCGCGGCCCGGCGGGCGGCGCAGCAGCAGCGACATCTGGCGGTAGGAAACGGCCTGCTTGGAAAGGTCGTCGTACACGATCACGGCATGCATGCCGTTGTCGCGGAAGTACTCGCCCATGGCGCAGCCGGTATAGGGCGCCAGGAACTGCATCGGCGCCGGATCGGACGCGGTGGCGGCGACGACGATGGAGTACTCCATCGCGCCGTTGTCCTCGAGCGTCTTGACGATCTGCGCCACGGTCGAGCGCTTCTGGCCGACGGCGACGTAGATGCAATAGAGCTTGCGGCTCTCGTCCGTGCCCTTGTTGATCGGCTTCTGGTTCAGGAAGGTGTCGATCGCCACGGCGGTCTTGCCGGTCTGGCGGTCGCCGATGATCAGCTCGCGCTGGCCGCGGCCGACC
Organism: Pseudomonadota bacterium; assembly: GCA_023436825.1. Next base: position 2,609 of record JAEZHS010000390.1, read on the forward strand.
GGCACCAGCGAATCGAGGGCCTTCAGGCCGGTCTGCATCGGCTCGGTCACCGACTTGCGCGGGATGATGCCGGGCGCCTTGACCTCGACGAGCTTGCGTTCGGTCGACTGGATCGGGCCCTTGCCGTCGATCGGATTGCCGAGACCGTCGACCACGCGGCCGAGCAGGCCCTTGCCGACCGGCACGTCGACGATGGCGCCGGTGCGCTTGACGGTGTCGCCTTCACGGATCGTGCGATCCTCGCCGAAGATCACGACGCCGACATTGTCGCTCTCGAGGTTCAGGGCCATGCCCTTGATGCCGCCGGGAAACTCGACCATCTCGCCGGCCTTGACGCTGTCGAGGCCGTAGACGCGGGCGATACCGTCACCGACGGAGAGGACCTGGCCGACCTCGGCCACTTCGGCCTCGGTGCCGAAGTTCGCGATCTGCTGCTTCAGAATGGCCGAGATTTCGGCGGCACGGATATCCATTTAGGCAACCCCCTTCATGGCGAGCTGCAGACGCTGCAGCTTGCTGCGGATGGACGAATCGAACAGGCGCGAGCCGACCTTGACGACGAGACCGCCCAGGATCTCGGGCTCGACACGCGCATCGATGGAAACCTTGTTGCCGCCCAGCACCGAGCGCAGCGCGGTGCTGAGCTGCTCGAGCTGCTGCGGCGACAGCGGAACGGCGGACGTCACGGTCGCGGTGCTTTCACCACGGCGGCTCGCCAGCTCGGCCAGGAATGCCGAGGCCATGGCAACCAACTCGCGGGCGCGGCCATTTGCAGCCACCGTGCCGACGAAGCTGCGGGTCAGGCCCTTGATGCCGGCGGCATCGAGGATGGCGAGCAGCGCCTTGCTCTGGGCATCACGGCCGATCACCGGGCTGGCCAGCAGCCGGGAGAGCTCGGGGCTCGCGTTCGCCATCGTGCGGAAGGACGTCAGGTCCTGCGCCACCTGATCCAGCGACTTGGCATTGTCGGCCAACTCGAAAAGAGCGCTGGCATAGCGCCCAGCAACGCCTGATGTGGCCGAAGTTGACACGTCGAACGCCTCTCCCAGGCCGCCTCGGCGGTCCGGCAAGTGGTTGAATCCCCTCGCTTTTCGCAGGAGAAACGCGACTGCACTCCCGCCGAAAAGCGCGCGTTGCTACCATGCGGTTTTCCGGGGCGCAAGATTGCCAAAGTCCTGTATTACCGCGATTTTTCAGCGCGGTACGGCGCTCTGGCCGGCGCCCCCATTACATGAAGGAATAGGGATCGACGTCGACCTGCAGCCGCACTGAACCCGGCAATCCGATCCTCTCCAGCCATGCCCGGAGCAAGGGTTGCACTGCAATATCGCGCGAGGTTTTCAGCAGGAATCGTCGCCGATGGCGGCCGCGCAGCAGGGCGAGCGGCGCGGTCGAGGGACCGAGGATGGTGACGCCGTCCCGATGCGGCGCCCGACGCGCCAAGGCGCCGCAGACATTGTCCACAGCCGCCGGATCCGGCCCCGAGATGATCAACGATGCCAGCCGGCCGTAGGGCGGCATGCCGGCGGCGCGCCGGTCGGACAGTTCCGCCGCCACGAACCGGTCGCGATCGCCCGACACCAGCGCCTGCATGACGGGGTGCTCCGGCGCATGGGTCTGCACCAGCGCCCGCCCCGGCCTGTCCTCGCGGCCGGCGCGACCGGCGACCTGGTAGAGCAGTTGGAAGGTGCGTTCGGCCGCGCGCAGGTCGCCGCCATTCAGGCCGAGGTCGGCGTCGACCACGGCGACCAGGGTGAGGTTGGGGAAATGGTGGCCTTTGGCCGCCATCTGCGTGCCGATCAGGATGTCGATCTCGCCCGCAATCATGCGCTCGACCGCGGCGGTGGCCTCACTGCGGTTCATCAGGCTATCCGAGGTGAACAGTTCCAGACGCGCGTCGGGAAACAGCTCCATCGCCTCCTCCGCCAGCCGCTCGACGCCGGGACCGCAGGCGACGAACTGGTCGACCGAGCCGCAATACTTGCAGTCATGCGCCGGCGGCTCGGCATGGCCGCAGTGATGGCAGATCAGGGTGCGGCGGAAGCGATGCTCGACCAGCCAGGCCGAGCATTGCGGGCACTCGATGCCGTGGCCACAGGCACGGCACAAAGTCATCGGTGCGTAGCCGCGGCGATTGAGGAACAGCAGCGTCTGCTCCTTGGCCTCGAACGTCCGCTTCATCGCCTCGACTACCGGCGGCGACAACCAGCGCCCGCGCGCCGGCTGTTGGCGCCTGAGATCGATCGCCGACAACGTCGCAAGCTCGCGCCCGCCGTGCCGGTCCGGCAGATGTACCGAGCCGTAGCGGCCGGTCGAGACGTTGACGACGCTTTCCAGCGACGGCGTCGCCGAGGCCAGCACGATCGGCGCCGATACCAGGCGCGCGCGCACCACCGCCATGTCGCGCGCATTGTAGCAGACGCCGTCATCCTGCTTGAACGAGCCGTCGTGTTCCTCGTCGACCACGATCAGGCCGAGATTGGCGAAGGGCAGGAACAGCGCCGAGCGCGCGCCCACCACCACGCCCACCCGGCCCTCGGCGATGGCGCGCCAGGTCTCGCGCCGCTCCAGGCTGGTGAGGCCGGAATGCCACGACGCCGGCATGGCGCCGAAGCGATCCTCGAAGCGCTTCAGCCACTGCGCCGTCAGCGCGATCTCGGGCAGCAGCACCAGCACCTGCCGGCCCGACGCCAGCGCCGCGGCGATCGCCTCGAAATAGACCTCGGTCTTGCCGGAACCGGGCACGCCGTCGAGCAGTGTCGCCGAGAAAGCATGCGCCAACACCTTGTCGACCAGGCCTTGCGCAGCGATCGCCTGCTCGGGCGACAGTTCCGGCCCTTGTCGCTTGCCGTCTGGCTGAGCGAACGAGCGCCGCATCGTGCGCTCGACGGGTTCGAGCAGGCCGATCGACGCCATGGTCTTGATCACCGACGTACCGACGCCGGCGATATGCGCCAGCTCGGCCGCCGGCATCGCCGGACCGTCCTTCAATTGCTCGAGCACGCGACGTCGTGCGTTGGTGAGCTTCAGCGCCGCGTCATCGTTCGCCGCCGCAGCGCGATAGACGATCTCGGTCTTGGGCGCCTCGAGTGCCGACGGCACGCTCATCGCCATGCGCAACACCGCACCCGGCGGTGCCAGCGTATAGGCAGACACCCAGTCGACGAACCGACGCAATGCGTCGGCCATCGGCAGGGCCGGCATGACCTCTTCGATGTCACGAAGCTTTTCGGGCGCGACCTCGCCCGATCCCTCGCCCCACACCACGCCGATCGTCAGCCGCTTGCCGAGCGGCACGACGACGAAGTGACCCGCGGCAACCTCCAGGCCGTGCGGGACACTGTAATCGTAGGCGTCGGCCAGAGGCAGCGGCAGCAGGACGCGGACGGTGCGCTTGATGTTTTCCACCGATTCCGGCCGCGACGACGCCGGCCCCTCGGCTTGTAGCTCCGAAGGGGAATCGCTAGAAATTGTGGCGACAGGCGAGTCCGTACCACTGGCCATTGGGGTAGTTTATATGAAGTTCTTCGTCGATACCGCCGACGTCGCCGAAATCAAGGATCTGGCGGCTTCGGGTCTGCTCGACGGCGTGACGACCAATCCTTCCCTGATCATGAAGTCCGGCCGGCCGATGCTGGAGACGATCAAGGAAATCTGCGCCATCGTGCCCGGCCCGGTCAGCGCCGAGACCGTCGCGACCGACCACAAGAAGATGCTCGAAGAGGGCAGAAAGCTCGCCAAGCTCGCGAAGAACGTCGCCGTGAAGGTGCCGCTGACGCCGGACGGCCTGAAGACCTGCAAGGCGCTCGCTTCGGAAGGCACGATGGTGAACGTCACGCTGTGCTTCTCGGCGGCGCAGGCACTGCTGGCGGCCAAGGCCGGCGCGACCTTCATTTCGCCGTTCGTCGGCCGGCTGGACGATATCGGCCAGGACGGCATGCATCTGATCGGCGAGATCATGACGATCTATCGCCAGTATCCCCACTTCAAGACCGAAGTGCTGGTGGCCTCGGTGCGTCACAGCATGCATGTCGTGCAGGCGGCCAAGCTCGGCGCCCATGTCGCCACCTTGCCGCCCAACGTGTTGCGCCAGCTTTTCAAGCACGCGCTGACCGACAATGGCTTAAAAGCCTTCCTCGACGACTGGGCGAAGACCGGTCAATCCATCCTCTGACCCGGAGCGACATATGGGGAGCGACGGCACGGTGACGGCGCCCGACGGTTCGGGCCGACAGGTCAAGGTGATCACCGCGGACGACGTCGTCGCCTACCTGAAGGCCCATCCCGACTTCTTCGAGAAGCACGCGGAACTCGCCGAGATGATGGGGCTAGTGCCGCGCGTGCAGGGTCCGGGCGTGATCGACATGCAGCAGGCGATCCTGAAGCGCCTGCGCGGCGAGATCGATCGGCTGAAGAACGAGCGCACCGAGATCATCGCCAACTCCAAGCAGAACCAGATCGTCCAGAACCGCATCCAGGCGGCGGTCATCAGCATCATCCAGGCCTCGACCTTCGAGAAGATGATCCATGTCGTCACTCACGAGCTGCCCGAGCTCTTGGACGTCGACTTCATCACGCTCGCCATCGAGGCCAATGCCGATGCGCCCAAGCGCGTGCCGGTGCGCGGCGTCTACGTGCTGGCGCCGGGCGCCATCGACGCCGCGATCGGCCCCGACAAGCACGCCCGGCTGCGTTCCGACATCGCCGGCGAAGAGGCCTTCTTCGGCGACATCGCCCGCTTCGTGAAGTCGGACGTGCTGATGCGGCTGCGCGTCTCGTCGGGCTCACCCGACGGCGTGATGTGCTTCGGCTCGCGCGATCCGCAGGCCTTCGGGCCCGAGCAGGCGACCGAGCTCCTGTTCTTCCTCGCCAAGGTGCTGGAGAACACCATCCGGGCCTGGCTCGACCTGCCGGAATGAGCGTCGAGGCAGCGCGCGATGCTTGGCGCGACTGGCTGAAGAGCGAGCGCCGGCTCGCTGCCCACACCCTGGTGGCCTATGAGCACGACGTCGCCACCTTCCTCGGCTTCATGACGGAGTATCTCGGCAAGCCGCCGACGCTCGACGCCTTGGGCAGGCTCAAACCCGCTGAATTCCGAGCCTGGCTGGCCGAACGTGCGCGCCAAGGCCTCGCCCGTACATCAACCGCCCGCGCCTTCTCCTCTGTGCGTTCGTTCTTCCAGTTCCTCGACAAGCGCGGGCTCGCCCACAACGCCAGCATCGGCGCCATCCAGACGCCCAAGCTGCCGCGCTCCGTGCCCAAGGCGCTCTCCGAACGAGACATGGAAGAACTGCTCGAAGCGCCGGCCGAGCAGGAGCGCGAGGCCTGGCTCGACCTGCGCGACGCCGCCGTCCTCATGCTGCTCTACGGCGCCGGCCTGCGTATCGGCGAGGCGCTCGGCCTCACCAAGGGCACAGTCGAGGATCTGCTGAAAACCGGCCGCGACACGCTCGCCGTCACCGGCAAGGGCAACAAGACGCGCCTGGTGCCCCTGCTGCCGCTGGCGCTCGATGCGCTGCGCGCCTATCGCGATGCTTGTCCCTGGCTCGCGGCTCGCGGTCCGAACGAGGCCTTCTTCATCGGCGCCCGCGGCGGTGCGCTCGATCCCGCCATCGTGCAGAAGCGCGTGCGCGACATCCGCCGCGGCCTCGGCCTCGCCGAAAGCGTGACGCCGCACGCGCTGCGCCATTCCTTCGCCACCCATCTCTTGGGCGCCGGCGGCGATCTCCGGACCATCCAGGAACTTCTGGGTCACGCCTCGCTGTCAACGACCCAGCGCTACACCGACGTCGACACCGCCCGCCTCACCGCCGTGTACCGCGCCGCCCATCCAAGGGCGAAGCGCTGACAGGAGGTGTCATACTC
>JAEZHS010000425.1 GCA_023436825.1 Pseudomonadota bacterium
CCGGCCGACATCCTGCTCGTCCTTCAGCCAGGCGATGTCGGGATGGCGTCGCAAGGTGCCGGTGCCGGAGCAGGGGGCATCGAGCAGGATGGCGTCGAACGTTTCGTCGGTGACCCACTTGCCGGCGGCGGCCGTGACGAGCTTCGCGGTGAGGCCGGCGCGGCTGGAGGCCCTGCTCGCGCGCGACCAGCGCCTGCACCGGTCGCCGGTCGAGCCGGCCGAGCTGCCGGGCCTCGCCGACGCGATCACACCCAAGGGCGACGTCCGCACCTTGCCCTCGATGTGGCCCGAGCGGCGCGGCATGGATGGCTTCTTCATGGGCAGGCTGCGGAAGAGCTGAACGCTACGGCAGCCGAGGACGGCGAGACGATCGACGGCGCGGTGTTCGTCGTCAGCGTCGGCATCTTCCACCCGCTCGACTGGCCGGAACCCGAACTTGCCTATTCGCTGGACCGTCCCTTCTGGGGCAAAGGCCTCGCCACCGAAGCGACCAGCGCGGCCCGTGACTGGCTGTTCGGGCACTTTCCGTTGAACCGCGCGGCAAGCTTCATCCGTCCCGAGAACGTCGCGTCTAAGCGGGTCGTCGAACGCCTAGGTGCGGTGTGCGAGCGGACTTTCGAATTGCGGGGCTCTCTCTACGAGTACTGGGTGCACCGCCGTCCGGGCGAAACCTGAGTCACCTAATGTGACATCGGTCACATTGGGCCGCGAGGCGACGTCGCATAGTCGCGACTGGCGTCCCTGCGGAGGGCTCGATGCTCGAACTGATTTCGATCGTTGCCGGACTGATCGTCTGCATCATGATGCCCATCGAGGTGGGCAAGATCCGCAAGGGCTGGGTGCGCGACAGGTTCAAGGGCGATCGGCCCAAGTTCCTCGCCGCCTACCGCAAGCAGCTCAAGATGCTGATGTGGCTCGGCTTCGTCTTCGCCGTGCTGGGGATCGCCCTTGCCTCGATAGAGGAGCGCCGTGGCGAGGCGATCGTCGAGGTCGTCGGCATCGTGATCTGGTTCGCCGTGGCCATCATCTCCTTCTTCTCCCTTCGCACGCTGGAAAACGTCCCCGACACGGAGCCGGTCGCGAAGTAATTGGCTGGCCGGTGGCTTCCGGTCCGGAAGCGCAAGAGGGCCGGCAAGAAGGCCTCGCGGACTCTTCATCCTCTTGATAGGGTCGAAGCGCCGACGTCAGCGCAGAAGAGGTCCCCGAATGAGTACGACGACGCTTGCCGCCCGCCGCGACCGGGCGCTGGGAGCCGGAGCGCCGTTGTTCTACGACAAGCCGCTGCACATCGTGCGCGGCGAGGGCGTTTACCTGTACGACGACAGCGGCCGCCGTTACCTCGACATGTACAACAACGTGCCCTGCGTCGGGCATGCCAACCCGCACGTCGTCGAGGCCATGGCGCGCCAGCAGGCCACGCTCAACGTGCACAGTCGCTACCTGCACGAAGGCATCGTCGCCCTGGCGGAACGGATCACGGCGCTCCACGGGCCGGCGATCGAGAGCGTCGTCTTCAGCTGCTCCGGCACCGAGGCCAACGAGGTGGCGCTGCGGATTGCGCGCGGCGCGACCGGCAAGCAGGGCATCGTCTGCACCAACGCCACCTATCACGGCAACAGCGAGGCGGTCGGCAAGATGACCCGCATCGGCGCCGGGCAGAACAGCAGCGGCGATGTGCGCGCCATTCCCTTCCCCGAGATGTTCCGGCCGCTGGTACCGGGAGCGAGCGAATCGGACCTCGCGGAGGCCTATCTCGAGCGCCTGCGCGGTGCGATCCGCAGCCTCGAGGACGACGGCGTGGGCTTCGCCGGCCTGATCGTCTGCCCGATCTTCGCCAACGAAGGGTTGCCCGACGTGCCGCACGGCTACATGGCGCGCGCGGCGGAGATCGTGCGGGCGGCGGGAGGCTACCTGATCGCCGACGAGGTCCAGGCCGGCTACTGCCGCACCGGGCGCTGGTGGGGTTACGAGGGCCAGGGCTTCACGCCCGACATCGTCGTCACCGGCAAGCCCATGGGCAACGGCCTGCCGCTCGCGGCCACGGCCGCCAGCAAGGCGCTGGTCGACGGCTTCCGGGCGCGCACGCGCTACTTCAACACCTTTGCCTCGAGCCCCCTGCAGGCGGCCGTCGGCATGGCCGTGCTCGACGTCATCGAGCGCGAGAAACTGGCTGACAACGTCACGCGGGTCGGCACCAGCCTCAAGGCGGCGCTCGCCGAACGCCAGAAGAAGTGCTCCGCCATCGGCGACGTGCGCGGCCACGGCCTGTTCATCGGCGTGGAGATGGTGAAGGGCCAGGCGCTCGAGCCCGATCCGGATCGCGCGATCGAAGTGGTGAACAAGCTCAAGGACCGCGGCTTCCTCACCAGCAATGCCGGCGCCTTCCGGAACGTCGTCAAGATCAGGCCGCCGCTGGTCTTCGGCCAGCGCGATGCCGAGGAGTTCCTCACCGCCTTCGACGCGACGATTGCCGAGATTGCTGCTTGATGGCGGCTGACGGCGACGCGGCGGACACATTCAGGCCGGCGGCGCTCGAGGCACTCGAGGCGTTCCCTATCGAGCCGGACGGGCTCGAGCTGAAGTCGCACTCGGAGAACGTCACCTACCGGGTGATCGATCGCCGGGATGGTGCCGCCTACGCCTTGCGGCTCCATCGGCCCTGGTATCACACACTCGACGAGCTGATCTCGGAGCGCGATTGGATCCGTGCGCTCGACGGCGCAGGCATCGCCGTCCAGGCGCCCGTGCGCACGCGCGACGGGCAGGAGTACGCCTCCGTGACCATTCCGGCGACCGGCGAACGACGCTTCGCCGGCCTGGCGCGCTGGACGACGGGCCGCGTGCTGGCCGAGGTGCTGCGCGAGACGACCGACGCCGCCATGGCTTCACGACGTTTCGAGCAGCTCGGCGCCCTCACGGCATCGCTTCACGACCAGGCTGCAGCCTGGCAGCCGCCGGCGACGTTCACGCGCCACGCCCTCGACGCCGACGGCCTGATGGGCGATGCGCCGCACTGGGGTCCGTTCTGGGATCACCGCGGCCTCTCCGACGCCGAGCGGCGGCTGATGCTCGACACGCGCGCGCGCCTGCATGCGATCCTCGCCGGCCTGGACCGCCGGCGCGCCGGCTACAGCCTGATCCACGCCGACATGCATCCCGGCAACGTCCTGGTCGACGGCGAGGCGCTGACCGTCATCGACTTCGACGATGCCGGCTGGGGCTGGCATGCCTACGACATCGCCGTGGCGCTGTTCTATCAGCAACGCGGCGCAAGCTTCGAGGCGTTCGAACGGGCGTACGTCGCCGGCTACCGCTCGGTGCGAAGGTTCCCGGAGGAATCGCTGGCGTTGCTGCCGATGTTCCGCCTGATCCGCGGCCTGGCCCAGATCGGCTGGTTTCATCAGCGCCCCGAGCTCGATCGGGCGGCGCGTTTCGAGGAAACGAAAGCCATCGTGCTCGGCCAGTGCCATGATCTCTTGAAAAGCTAGTGCGCCGGGCGCGCGCGGTGCGGAAGAGCATGACTTGAAAAGGGAGATCGACGCCATGCCCATTCAACGCTTCATGGTTCCTGGGGAGATGGAACCGGTCAGCCACTATTGCCACGTCGTCCGGGCGGGAGACTTCATCTACCTCTCGGGCATGGTGGGCATGACGGCGGACGGGACCATACCGCCGGACACCGTCAGTCAGTTCGAGATCGCCCTGAAGTCGATCGACACCTGCCTGCGCCATGCCGGGGGCCGGGCTGACCAGGTGATCAAGGTGCTGGTCTTCATGACGGACATCGCGGAACGAGCGAGCATCAACCCCATACGCCAGCGCTACTTCGGCGAGCACCGGCCCGCCTCGACCCTGGTCGAGGTCAAAGCGCTGGTCGATCCGCGCATGAAGGTCGAGATCGAAGCCGTTGCCTACGTCGGCGCCTGAGGAACCTCAGGACAGATGCTGGCGCAGATGCGCGAGCGTGCGCTGCCGGGCCTCTGCCGCCGCCGCCTCGTTGAAGGGCGGGTATCCCTGGCGATTGAAGCCGTGCTCCGTGCCGGCATAGTCGTGGATGGCGACACCCGCCTCTGCGCCCATGCGCGCCTTGATCGCCGCCACGGTCGGCGCCGGCACGTGCGGATCGTTCTCGGCGAAATGCATCATGATCGGGCAGCGGCGACGAGCGGCCTCGTCGAGATGCTGGTCGATCTGGACCCCGTAGTAGCTGACGGCGGCCTCGATGGGCAGGCGCGTGCTCGCGAGGTAGGCGAACTTGCCGCCGAGGCAGAAGCCCATCACGCCGACCTTGCCGGTACAATCCGATCGCCCGCGCAGGGCGGCAACCATGTCGCCGAGGTCACGGGCGAACTGGTCGGTGTCGAGCTCCGCCCAGAGCGCGCGAGCCTTGGCGCGGCCTTCATCGGTGTAGGGCAGGTAGTTGGCGGCTTCCTGGCGCCAGAAGACATCGGGCGACAGGGCGATGAACCCCGCCGTTGCGTAGCCGTCGGCCACCGAGCGGATGTGCGGGTTGGTGTTGAACACCTCGGGCAGCACCACCAAGCCGGGCGCCGGGAGTTTCGCCGGCAGCGCGAGGTACGCCGCGAAGCGACCGCCGTCAGATGCCGTCAGCGTGATTTCCTGGCCCATGATTCCTCCGTCCGCAACGCCGGCCATCCTAAGATGGTCGGCGGAGGACGAACAATCGCGGTCAGGTCGTGGAATTTCGCAGCGCTATTCGGCAGCCTGCGGAACCCTCTTGCCCCGCATCGCTGCGAACTTCGCATAGGCCCGCGCACGGCGCTCATCGAACTTCGCCAGGCGCCGCTGCGGGTTCGCATGCGCCACGTTGTCCGCCGATCCCGGCTCCTTCTGCGAACCAGCCCAGCCGTGCGCAGCGATGTCGAAGATGATGCCATTGAGGTCGGTGTGCTTCACTTCGTAGCCGTCTGGATTGTTGGGATCGCCCATGATCCAGGTGGCGCCGACGTTGCGCGCGATCTTGCCCTGTTCCACCACGTCATCGACCCAGAAGCCGATATGGTGGATGCCGACGAAGTCGACGCCGGTGCCCTGCGAGGCCTCGTCGCTCTTGAAGTGGAGGATGGCGAGGTTGACCACGCCGTCGGTCAGGAACACGCCCTCGGCCAGGGCGCCGTCGATCTCCGTGACCTCCTGCAGGCCCACGGCCTGCTTGTAGAACTCGGCGGTCTCCCAGGGATCCTTTACGCTGAGGGCGACGTGACGGATGCGGCCTTTGGTCTGCGCAGTCATCGGCTGGCTCCCTTGCATCGGCGATCGGTCAGACAGCATAGCCGCAATCCGGCAGACGACCTAGGCGAGAGGCGGCCGGCCGGTGCATGCACTGCCGTCAACGGTGCGAGAGGTTAGCGCCTTTCCGCCCTTTCCGCCCTTTCCTGTAGTGCTTGCGTAGTAGACTGCACTGGAGCACACCGCTATCGGTTGGGCCTGATTCCGAGAGGAGCGCCGAGCCCGGCCCGTCCGGAGGCGAGCGACCGGACGGGCGGCGTGCGGTGTCTGCGGCAGCCCCTTTGGTTACAGATCGACGATGCAAAGAGCAGGAGCGCCGGGACGCGGCGCAACAGCGCGACATTATAACCAAAGTGCCAAACAGTCAATAACTTTGGTTTGTAGTGGCCAGTTTCGTCTTCGCGACTTTTTGGGCTCCGTAGAGGGCCACCTGTGGCGGACTGAACCGGCGATCACGCCATTGGTTGTGTCCCCGACCCCGAGTGCCAGCAATGCTGTCACACCGACACTTTGTCGTGATCGCAGGAACACAGAAGGCGTCCTTGTACAGCTTGTCGATCCGGGCAGTGGCGTCCGCCGTCGCCGCCACAGACGAAGAGCGCTGCCGCCGCCAGGACGAGAGCAGCGGACCGGCGCATGGGCGTCATCAATTCCGGCGATGGCTCACTTGAACGTCGGCTGGCCCGATACGTAGCCGTAGAAATTGCGCGAGAATTCCTCCACCGACAGCGTGCCGACCCTGGGGATCCGCGTGATCTCGCCGTAGGTATAGACGTTGACGGCGATCCGGCCGTTCCTGACCTCCGGCGGCTCGTCGACGACGACGCAATGGTTCCAGAAGTGCGAGTTCATCTTGTTCTTCACGTCGTAAAGGATGTTGGTGTGAACGAACAGGCAGACGTCGCGATGAACGCGGGCGTCGCGGTCGAACGCCTCGATCTCCTTGCGGCCCTTGGACACGAAGATGTTGGAATCGTCGCGCACCCCGGCGTAGCCGATCTGGCGGAACCACTTGGCGACCTCGCCCTCGCGGGTCCGAGCGGCGATGTCGTCGTAGACCGACGCGACGTCGAGGATGGCGTTGTAGGAATCGCGCAGGCTGGCCAGCGCCACCCAGTCGACGGGCGCGATCTTGCCCGCCGGGGGCAGGTAGACCCTGCATGCCGGGCCCGGCTTGACCTCGAGCGAACCGATGCGTGCCTTGCCGGTGGTGAAGAGATCGATCACGTACTGGACGTAGAGCTCCGGCTTGTAGTTCAGCACGCAGTAGAAGAAGGATGCCGGACAGCACAGGCTCGCGGCGCCCTGATCCTGGGTGACGGGATCGTTGACGCGCTCGCGCAGCCCGGCGATCAGCTCGGCAGGATCGATGCGGGGAAAGGGACGGCCCTTGGGGAGCGGCGGAAACCTGTCGATCAACGACAAGGCGTAATCCTTACGCATCGGACCCGCGAACATCGGCGCCTCCTGCCAAACCGCCATGGTGGGCCGAAAATGCGAAAGACGACTGTGAGAGAAATCACAAATCGTGACTAGGCTTCGGGAGAGGAACATGAGTTGTCGACAGGAGGACTCCATGCCAACCAGAACCGGCGGCTGCCTGTGCCGCGCCGTCCGCTACGAATGCACCGGCGAGCCCCAGTTTTCGTTGCAATGCCACTGCCGCGATTGCCAGCTGCAGAGCGGCGCGCCGCACGTCGCCGCAGTACGCCTGCCGTCGGTCGGGTTCCGCATCGTCCACGGCTCGCCGAAACACTACGTCGCCAAGGCCGATTCCGGCAACGAGATCACGCGCGTCTTCTGCGGCGACTGCGGTACGCCGCTCTACGTGCAGGTCTCGACGCGGCCCGACATCGTCGGCGTCCGCGTCTGCACCTTCGACGATGCAAGCTGGTTCCGGCCCGAAGCCAACATTTTCGTCAAGAGCGCGCAGCCGTGGGATCACATGGATCCCACGGTGCAGACGTTTGCGACCTATCCGACAGGCAAGTCGTATTGAACCCGCCGACGGCGATCAGCCGTAGACCTTGCGCACCTCAGCATCGGCCCACTTCACCGCGTCCTCGGCGGGCATGCCCTGGACGGCTTTGGCGTACATGTCGACGATAATGTACTTGGAGAGCACTTCGGCGGCCTACGGTCCTGCCGGACCGGCGTAGCCATAAACGCGGCCGAGCCGCGGCGCGACGCGGTAGGGAGCCATCACCGGGTCCTCCTGCCACATCTTGTGGTTCTCCCACTGCTTGGTCGGACCGGTGGCGAACCCCTTCTGGACGTTGAACCACTTGTCGTAGACCTCGGTCGAGTGGAACCATTTCAGGAACTCCATCGCCTGCTTCTGGTTCTTCGAATATTTCATCACCATCATGCACTGGAACGGGTGCACGCCGAACTGGCCCGCGGGTCCCTTGGGCAGCGGCGCATGCTGGATGTCGGTCTTGAGCTGCGCGCCCTTGTCGGTCTTGTACTGGTCGGGCTTGCGCAAGGCTTCGATGTAGATCGAAGCGCCGTTGAGCGTGGCACTGATCGTGCCCGACAGGAAGGCGCGATTGTTGTTGGAATCGTCCCAGGCGAGACCGCCCTCATCATGGGCCTCCTTCCAGAACGCCGTCAGGAACTTCACCGAATCCACCGTCTCCCTGGTGTCGAGCTTGACGGTCTTGCCGTCCTCCTCGACTTCGCGTCCGCCCCACGACCACAGGTAGGGATAGGCGAAGGCCGGTGCGTCGCCGACCGTGTGACCGAGCGTCTGCCCGAGAGGCCGGCCCTTGGCCTTGAGCTTCCTGCCGGCTTCCCGATACTCGTCCCAGGTCTCGGGAAACCTCGTGACACCGATCTCGTCGAACCACGATTTGCGGTAGGCTACCATGGCACCGATGATGCAGTACGGAACGGCAATCCATTTCTTGCCGTCGTGCGTGTTGGCCTTGGCGAGGTCGTAGTAGCCGCCCTGCGCCGAGCCGATCGCCTCGCAAACCGACGACACGTCGGCGCAGCTGTCGGCATAGAGCTGCGCCTTGTTGTCGAAGATCATGATGACGTCGGGGCCGCCCTGGGCCTGGATCGCCGCCGTCGCCCGCGGCTGCAGATCGTTGAGGCCGATCGTCTCCATGTTGATCTTGAAGCCGAGCGCCTTCTCGGCCTCCGCCAGCATCGATTGACGAAGGACCTGATCACCGGCCGGAACGAAGTCGTTCCACTTCAGCCAGTGCAGCGAGGTCGCTTGCGCAAAGGCGGGTGCTTTGCCGAGAGCCAGAATACCAGCGATGCCGCCGGTCCTGACAGCCAGTGCACCGGCACTGGACGCGTTCAGGAACTTGCGGCGCGTAACACGTGCCATCATAGCCTCCCTGAGAACGCTTGCTGTTAACTCAGCACTATTTACTTATGCGGCAAGTGTAGGAGCAGGGGTCGGCCCGGACAAGGCCGGGTTGACAGCGCCGCCATGCCATCGCC